>CAZPUI010000399.1:0-5303 GCA_964589695.1 uncultured Solibacteraceae bacterium
CGGTTCCCTTGAGGAGGGTGCTGGCGCTGCCCACGGTGGCAAACACCACGGTGGCCAGGATCATCCAGGCCATGCTCGAGGGGCGCTTCCGGGCGCCGGCCAGGAGGATGGCCACGGTGAGGGGCAGAATGATGGGGAAGAACAGCATGGAGTAGTCGTGCATGGGTCCTCCTCAGTGCTGCGACGGAATGGAAGCGACCACCGCCGCAGGGGCCGTGGCAGTTGGCGGCGCGACGACCTGCACCCGCTGGGTCTCCGCCACCTTGGCCAGGGCGTAGGGCTTGGCCAGGGCGAAGCCCGCACCCAGGGAAAGCAGGGCCAGCACGGAAACCACCCAGACCATGGGGTTGTTCATGTGCTCATGCTCGGCATGTCCCCGACTCTCCCCCAGGAAGATGGTGTGGAAGGTCTTGACCATGTAGAGCATGGTCAGCACGGCCGTGAGGATGGCGAAGGTGGCGATCCGGGGGTGATGCCCCTGGAGCAGCCCCTGCACCACGTACCACTTGCTGAAGAAGCCAGCCAGGGGAGGAATGCCGGCGATGCCCAGGGCGCACACCAGGAAGGCCACGGCGGTGACGGGGAGCTGCTTGAGGAGGCCGCCCATCTTGGTCATGTCCTTGGTGTGGGTGCTGTGTTCCACGATGCCGGCGCAGAGGAAGAGTCCGCCCTTGGCCAGGCCATGGGCCAGGATGTAGAGGATGGCGCCCACGTAGCCGGTGGCGGCCACGGCCGCAAAGCCCAGGAAGGTGTAGCCGATCTGGCTCACGGTGGAGTAGGCCAGGACCCGCTTCAGGTTGTTTTCCATCAGGGCGCCGCAGGCACTGATGAAGGCCGACGCCATGGCAAAGCCCAGGATCCAGACCCAGGCGGAATCCGGAATGACCAGGCCGTTGTGGAAGATGCGGGCGAAGCCGTAGAGACCGATCTTCACCAGAATGGCGGCGTGGAGCAGGGAGGTGATGGTGGAGGGTGCGACCCCGGCGTCCGGCAGCCAGGTGTGGAGCGGCACGGTGGCGCTCTTGCTGAAGATGCCGCACATGATCAGGGTCAGGGCCACGGCCCCCACCTGCTGACCCTTGAGGGCCTCCAGGTCGAAGGTCCCGTACTGGTTGTAGACCAGACCGAAGCCCAGGAGCATGAGCACGGCCCCGGCGAAGGTGATGAGGAAGGCCTTGTC
The DNA here is from genome assembly GCA_964589695.1 of uncultured Solibacteraceae bacterium. Taxonomy (GTDB): domain Bacteria; phylum Acidobacteriota; class Holophagae; order Holophagales; family Holophagaceae; genus CAZPUI01. The sequence continues at coordinate 1,181 of CAZPUI010000399.1, forward strand.
GGCCATCAGCACGTACTCGGGATTCCGGAAGTAGCCGATGAGGCGCCAGCAGGCGAGGGCGGAGATCTCCCAGAACAGGTACATGAAGATGAGGTTGTTGGAGAACACCAACCCCTGCATGGCCCCCACGAAGAGGGTCACGATGAAGTAGTATTCGGGCTCGTGGTCCCCATGCTCGATGTAGCCCAGGCTGTAGATGGCGATGAGCAGGGCAATGAGGGTGGACCCGAAGGTCATGAAACAAGCCAGCGCGTCAATGGTGAGGGTGAAGTTGATGCCCTTGACGAAGGACATCACCAGCACCTTCTCCTGCACGCCCGCCAAGCCCGCCCCGAACATGGAGTAGGTCAGGAGGTGCGAGAGGGCGATGAGCAGCACGGCCAGGTAGCCCGTGTAGCGCCGTAGCGGCTTGATCCAGCCGAGGAGGGGGATCAGAAAGGCTCCCAGCAGCGGGATGCCGATGATCCTCAACACGTGTGCCTGATAGTCCATAGGGTCCCCTCAGGAGTGGGTTGACGTTCACCCGGCCAGGCCGGCCGAAGAAGAAGCGCTTCCAGCCTGCGGAAGCGTTCTCCCCCAGTAGTAGAAAAGAAGGCTGATTTGACAAAATGTAGCGCAAAGGCCGGAGACAACCAGCAACTATGCAACCGGCGAGTATACCGTCAGGCAGATCCTTTCGGAAGTGTGACAAAGCTCAAAGCTCGGTCCGAAATCCATCATCCCGGAGGCATTGAGCCAAAAACATATTTCAGAGTGTCAGATCCTATTTGGAAAAACCGCCCATGCGTTGTCCCCTGCGCGCGGCAGGGAGGGGCCTCACCGCAGGGCCTGCCGGGAGAAGGATCGGTGTCCTACATGGGCCGCGTCAGCTTCAGGTTTTCGAAAAAGAATTCCATCATGCGCTCCGTGCCCACGGCGGTGTGACCCCGGTCGGGTCCCACCTGCACCTCGAAGCTCTTGCCGGCCTTCTGGAGGGCCTGGATGAGCTCCATGGAGTTGTTCGGATGGACATTGTTGTCCGCCGTGCCGTAGTAGATCATCAGCCGGCCCTTGAGTTTGTCCGCCAGGTTCATGGCGTTCCCAGCCTCGTAGCCCTCCTTGTTCTCCTGGGGAATCCACATGTAGCGCTCGGTGTAGATGCTGTCGTAGTGGTACCAGGAGGTCACGGAGGAGTTGGCGCAGGCGGCCTGGAAAACATCGGGGTGGCGCAGAAGGGCCATGAGTGAGGCGTATCCCCCGTACGAGGTGCCCTGGATGCCCACCTTGGTGCCATCCACGTAGGGGCGGGTCCGCAGGGCCTTGACGCCCGCGGCCTGGTCATCGATCTCCACGGTGCCCAGCTTCTGGTAGATGGCATCCAGGAAGCGCTTCCCCCGTCCCGCGGCGCTGCGGGAATCGAGGTTGGCCACCAGGAAGCCCAGTTCCGTGAGGCTGCTGGGAAGGCTGAAGCTCTCGCTGGCGCCATTGGTGGCAGGGCCCGCATAGACGCTCACCAGCAGGGGATACTTCTTGGTGGGATCGAAGGTGGAGGGGAAGCTGAGCTTGCCGTAGAGGTCCGTCACCCCATCGGCCGCCTTGAAGGTGAAGACCTCGGAGCGCTTGAGCCCCAGCTTGTCGTAGGCCGTGAGGTCGCTCTTGGCCACCTCGGCCACAAACTTGCCCTCGCTGGTCAAGAGCCGGGTCACGGGGGGATCCTTGTGGGTCTGGGCCACATCCAGGAAGTGCTTGCCATCCGGGGCCAGGGTCACGGTGTGGTGGAAGGCGGGATCCGTGAGTCGCACGTCCTTCTTCCCATCCAGACCCACGCGATGGAGCTGGAGCTTCATGGGGTTGTCCCCACTGCGGGCCATGTAGTACAGCACCTTCGCGGCCTCATCCACCTTCACGATGTTCGCCACCTCGAAGGGGTGGTCGGTGAGGGTGGCCAAAAGGGTGCCCTTGAGGTCGTACAGGTAGAAATTCTTGAAGCCCGTGCGCTCGGAAACCCAGATGAAGCGCTGGCCATCCTTCAGGAAGGTGCAGCCCGGTGAATTTTCGGCCCAGCTGGGCTCCCAGGTCTCGGTGACCACCACCCGCACCTTGCCCGTGGTGGGGTCGGCGGCGGCGAATTCGGTGACATTCTGGCGCCGGGTGGTGCGGTTGAAGAAGAGCTCCTTGCCGTCCGGGGACCAGCGCACGTTGAAAACGTAGTGCCCCATGGTCATGTTCTCGAAGGGCTTGCCATCCCGGACATCCACCTTCGTGAGCTGCTTGGCCTCCAGGTCATAGACGCAGAGGTCGGCCACAGGGTTGGGGAAGCCCGCCTTGGGGTAGGCCTCGATATCCACGGCCCCTTTGACCTTGGTCTGGTCCATCTGGAGCCAGAAGTCGGGAACCTGGCTTTCGTCGAAGCGGTAGAAGGCCACCTTCCGGCTGTCCGGGGACCACCACATGGCGGTGCCCTGGTTCAGCTCCTCGCCGTAGACCCAGCTGGCCACGCCGTATTTCACACGGTTCTTCTCGTTGGCATCCGTGGTGAGGGCCACCTCGTTCTCACCGTTGGGGCCGCTGAGGAAGAAGTTGCGGTCCTTGGAATAGGCCTTGAGCTTGCCATCCGGGCTCACCACGTTGTTGAACTGCCGTCCCCGCTCGGGGCCGCCGCGGCGGCGGGCCGCCTGGGCCTCCGCCACCTTGGCTTCCGGGGCTTCCGTGGCCACCTTCTTGGCCACCTCAAACTGCCAGGTCTTGCCGCCCCGCTTGTAGGTGAAGGTCGTACCGTCCTCGGACCAGGTGCCCGTGACCGCACCCGAGACCATGGCCGTGGGGATAGCCTTGGCCATGGTGGCGTAATGCGCATAGACGGGAAGGGCCTTGAGGCGGTCCTGGGCGCCCAGGGGGGCAAGGGAGGCCAGGAGCAGCATGAGGGCCGGTAGGCGACGCGTCGTGGTCATGGAAGCGGACTCCTGGAAGGATGGATGAAAGCACCAGGAACCATTGCAGACGGGGGAACCTCGTAAGTCAAGGTATCTGGCCCGACGCGCAGGGGTCTATCCTGGTGCCTCGTGCTCTGGAGGTTCCCATGCTGCATCCCCTTGGCCCCGTGGCCCTCATCCTTCTGTCCGGGGCCACCCTGCTGGCCGAAACCCCCCGCTTCGTCCAGTACCCCGATGTGCGGGGTGACAAGGTGAGCTTCACCTGGGATGGCGACCTCTGGCTGGGTTCCCTGAAGGGCGGACCCGCCACCCGGCTCACCAGCCACCCTGGCCAGGAGACCCATGGTCGCCTGAGCCCCGATGGGACCTGGATCGCCTTCACCGCCAACTACGACAACGGCACCAACGTCTATCTGATGCCCAGTTCGGGGGGCACGCCCAGGCGGCTCACCTGGCGCGGGGCCTGCCGGGTCCAGGGCTGGAGCCCCGATGGCAAGAAGATCCTCTTCGTGAGTGCCCAGGATGCCAACGCCCGGGGCATCAACCGCCTCTTCACCGTGGATCTGGAGGGCCACGAGCCCGAGGTCCTGCCCATGCCCAAGGCCTCCTATGGCAGCTTCACCCCCGAGGGTCGCCTGCTCTTCAGCACCAAGGGCACGGAGGAGTACTACTGGAAGCGCTACAAGGGGGGTCAGGCCCCGGACCTCTGGCTGGGGGATCCCAAGGCCAGCACCTTCGAGCGGCTCACGGACTATCCGGGACGCAATGCCACGGGCTTCTGGTTCCAGAAGGAGGTGCTCTTCCTCAGCGACCGCGGCGAGAAGGGCATCACCAACCTGTACCGCCTGAACCCCGGCACCAAGGCCGTGCAGGCGGTCACGGACTTCAAGGACTTCGATGTCCAGTGGCCCGCCACGGATGGCCGCTCCATCGTCTTCACCCAGGCGGGCTACCTCATGACCCTGGACCCCGCCACGGGGCGGAGCACCCGGCTCCCCGTGGAGGTGGCCAGCGACGACTGGAAGCGGCGTCCCCGGACCCTCAACCCCATGAATTGGCTCCACAGCCAGACCCTGGCCCAGGGCGGCAAGACCGTGGCCCTGTAGGCGCGGGGGGATGTGTTCGTGGTGCATGTGGAGTGCACGGGCCGCGCCCGCACCCTCACGGCCACCAACTCATCCCGGTCACGGCTGCCGGTGCCTCGCCCCGAC
>CAZPUI010000400.1:0-5293 GCA_964589695.1 uncultured Solibacteraceae bacterium
GACTACTACCGGGAGGTGGCGGAGCGGCTCCCCCAGGACACCATCATCCTCACGGCGGGCTGCGCCAAGTACCGCTTCATGCACTGCAACCTGGGCACCATCGAGGGCCTGCCCCGGGTCCTGGATGCCGGCCAGTGCAACGACTGCTACGCCCTGGTGGCCATCGCCCTGCGGCTCCAGGAGGCCTTCGGGGTTCCCAGCCTGAATGACCTGCCCCTCTCCTTTGACATTCCCTGGTATGACCAGAAATCCGTGGCGGTGCTCCTGGCCCTCTTCAGCCTGGGGGTCAAGGGCGTTCGCCTGGGGCCCACCCACCCTGCCTTCTTCAGCCCCAGGGTCCACGCCCTGCTGGAACGCACCTTCGAACTGCGGCGCATCGGCACGGCGGAAGCGGATGTGGCAGCCATGATGGCGGGGCACTGAAGGGGGGACTGGGGCCGACATTTCTATGGCAGGCTTGGGTGTTAACCCTGGGGGCTTCCTGAGACTCCCAGGATGGAAGCGCACCCAGGGGGTCCCCATGACTGCCGCCCAAACGGCCCACCTTCAGCAGGTCCAGTTCCGGCTGGACCTGCTCCTGATCCTCCTCGTCCTCCTGGCGGGCCTGCTGGCCTGGCTGGCCTTCCGGAACCGCACCACCCGGCTCCACCTGCTCATCCTCCATGCCACGGGCCGAAACCGCATCCTGGAGAAGGCGGAAAGCCTGGAAGCCCTCCAGGCCTTCTTCACGTCGGAGGTGGGCCGCGAACTCCTGGCTCCCCCTTCCCTGGCCACGGGCAAGCCGACGCCCGTCCTCGGCCTCCGCATGTTCCAGTGGGGCGTGGCCTGCCTCTCCTTCGGTCTGGGCTTTGCCGCCATCACGGGTTTCCTCATCTACCAATCCCTGGCCCACCCAGAGAGCGTGCAGCACTACCGCCGACAGGCCCGGGGCCACTCGGACCAGGCCATCCTCCTGATCCTGCTCGGGGGGGGGCTCATGGTGGGGGCCAAGCACACCCGTCGTCTGCACTTGAAATGGACGTTGGAAGACCGGACCCCCTGAACCCATGGACTTCGACGCGCTCTTCGCGTCCACCCGGGGCCCCCTGAAGGCCTACCTGACCCGAGTCTCCGGGGAGGAAGGCCTGGCGGAGGACCTGATGCAGGAGGCCTACCTCCGGATCCTGACCCATCCGCCCAGGGATTCCCATCCCAAGGCCCTCCGGGCCTGGGTCTTCACCACTGCCACCCGCCTGCTGCAGGCCCACTGGCGTCGACAGCGCCCCTTTTCCTTCCTGCCCTGGAAGGATCCAGGGGACGAAGTTTCCGAAGCTGACCTCCCCTGCCCCGAGCCCTCTTCCGAGCGCCAATTGCTCGGACGGGAGGCCGTGGAGCGGGGCTGGACCAAACTCACCCGCCGCCAGCGCAGCCTCCTCTGGCTTGCGCTGGTGGAGGAACACGACCACCCGTCCATCGCCCAGGCCCTGGGGCTGCGCCAGGGGAGCGTGAAAGTGCTCCTCCACCGCGCCCGGAAATCCATGGCGGAGGCCCTGGTGGCCATGGGCCTTGGACCAATGGAGCGACCATGAACGAGACACCGGATTTCCTGACCTCCGAACTCAGGGCATGGGCCAGCCATCAGACCAAGGTCCACCCCACACGGCTGACGGCGCCCATGCTGAAAGCCAAGGTGGCCCTCCTGGCCGAGGATGCACGCTGCCGGAGGGACCGCCGGATCATCCGTGTCCTTGGGGCCCTGGTGCTCGCCATGATGCTTCTGCTGCTCCTTCCCACCCTGCAGGTGCTTCGTCCCGAGGTCCTGGTCCACCTCGCCCTGGGGTTGCCCGCGCCCCTGCTGGCGGGACTCGCCCTGGCCGCCCTGCTGGCGGGACTGACCTGGATCCAGAACGGCTGTTAACCCCACACCCCCCCCAGGACTCCCAGGGAGGATCGAACCCATCCCAGCCTGGGCCATCCCCCGGGCTGGCCACACCCATGGTTTGGTTTTAATTATTGTTTTCATTTAACTTAAAACAAACCTTTCGTACAATCCTGGCATGAAAGGGTGCGAACCAGATCGTGGGCCCCACCCCTGGCGAGGGCCCCTGCGCTCCTTCCATTTTTCTTGAGAGGCCATCATGCGTCCCTCCATCCTTCTCTGTCTCCTGCTGGGCCTGGGCGCTCATGCCCAGCAGGTCCGATCCCTGGACCTTCCCCTCTCCGGCCTGCTCACCGGCCAGGACCTCCGTACCCCCGAGGGGGCCTACGGGGTGATCACCCAGCTCATGCTCACGGGCAAGGGCGACTGGAAGGCCGTCAGCGCCGCCCACATGGCCCGCCACTTCACGGAACCCGCCAAGCCCATGGTGCCCATGGCCATGGTTCCGGACTTCCAGCGGGCCAAGGTGGTGGAAGTCCACCAGGGACCCACCAAGGCAGCCGTCATTGCGGCCCTTCCCAGTGGTTTATTCGATGTCCGGCACCTGGCCCTGGAAGGGGGCAAGTGGCTCAACACGGGGGAGGATGGCTGCCGGAGCCTCGAGGAGGCCCGGCGTCTGGCCCGGAAGACGGTGATCGCGGAGACCCCCACCGTCCGCACCTTGGATCTGCCCATGGCCCAGGCCTTCGAGGCCAAGGATATGGCCACCCCCGAAGCGGCCTATGGGATCATCACCCGCCTCATGCTGCAGGGGGGTGACTGGAGGCCCGTGAGCATCACCAAGTGGCAAAGCCTCAAGGAATTCCAGAAGCCCGCGGGAGGTATGCCGGAGCCCCACGCCACGGCCTTCCGGGAAGGCAAGGTGGTGGAAGTGCAGGCGTGGGGCGATCGCGCCGTGGTGATTGCGGCCCTGGGCAACGGCAGCCATGACCTTCGCCTGTTGAACCAGGAGGAGGGACGCTGGCTCAATGCGGGCGAAAACATGGCCCCCAGCCTCGCCAGCGCCCGGACCATGGCCCAGCGGCACCTGGGGGTCAAAACCTCGGCCCCCAAGGAGGCCCCCGTGGCCGATCCGAAGGCCCACCTGGCAAGGTTCGCCAGCCATCTGGCCAAGGAGGGTCGGGAACCCAAGGCCTTCATGTTGGAGGCCCTGGCTTCCCACCGTCTCACCATTCTGGGCGAAACCCACAACCGACCCCTCTACTGGGATTTCAATGCCCGCCTGGTGCAGGATCCCGCCTTTGCGCGCCACGTGGGCACCATCTACCTCGAATTGAGTGCCAGCCACCAGGGCCACATGGACCGCTTCCTGGGCGTCCCCTCCCTGGACCCCACGCCCCTGGTGGAGATGCTCCGGGATACCCACGTGGAAGGCTGGCCTGGCCAGTGCACCGTGGACTTCCTGAGCGCGGTGTGGAAGACCAACCAGAGCCTTCCCGTGCCCCAGCGCCTGCGGGTGGTGCTGGTGGACAACCTGCGGGACTGGTCCAAAATCCAGACACAGTCGGATTGGACGCGCCAGATGCGGGGCCGGGACAACACCATGGCGCGCACCATCCTTCAGGACCTGGACAAAGGAGATGGCCGCCACGGGTTCTTCATCGTGGGAAAATTCCACACCGAACTGGACTTCCATGCCGAAGGCAGCCCCAATGCCGGCACCCTCCTCCGCCAGGCCCTGAAGGACCAGGTCTTCGTGGTGGTTCAGCATTCCGTGGTCCAGGAAGACCGGGGCAAGGTCCACGGCCGCGCGCGGGGAGGGCTTTTCGACGAGGCCTTCCGCGATCGGAAGGACCTGCCCGTGGCCTTCCCATTGAAGGGCAGCCCCTTTGGGGCCGAGCGCTACGACTGCCATCCCGAGCTTCAGGGCATGGCCAAGGGCACCTATGGTTCCTGCTTCGATGCCTACCTCTTTCTGGGCCCCGTGGACGAGGAGCGTTTGTCCCCCCTGATTCCGGGTTTCTACACAGAAACCTTCCTGAAAGAACTGGATCGGCGCCTGCAAGTGTTTGCGGGCATGTGACTCGCTAAGGTTTACAACCTGGACACCACGGATGCCAAGAGCTTCACGCAATTCCGTGCGCGGTACTGGGGCCAGGCCCTGTGGCCCAAGGGACTGGGTCCTTTGGACGCCTGGCGAAAATTCTAGGCCCCTACTCGGCCCCTCGCCCCGGCAGGGTCAGCCCTTCATTGGTAATGCCCACGGGGATCTCCTCCGTGATGCCGATGAGCTCCCGGGCATTGATCAGCACCAGGGGCAGGGCCTCACCGAAGGTGTCCCGGGGGTTGTCGTAGGGGCTGGGACCCAGGTGGCAGCTGAAGAGCTCGATGAAGCCTGGGCTGCGCAGCAGGTAGTCGGAGGTGCGAAGGGACTCCGGGAGTTCCAGGCGCCCGCAGAGGCTGCCCTGCCCCAGGAGGCAGGTCACCAGGCGCCGCTCCCGGGGCACGGCCGGGGCCTCGCTGCGCACCACCTCCGAGGGCTTGGTGGGCACCAGCATCCATACCGCGCGTTTGTTGAACACCATGAAGGGGTGGGGGTGCCAGCTTCCCGGAAGGGTGACATCCGTGAGCTTGAGTACCTCCTCGTTGCCATTCAGAAAGGACTGGAGCCCCTTGACCACGGGAACGTGGAGGACGCCCCGGATCCATCCCGAGGCCGTGCAGATGCTCACCGAGGTGGGAAACATATTGGGGTGGAGGTTGGACATGGCACCGGCCTCTTGGTTAGGGTGGGGGAGCGCCGCCCAGCATAGGTGCCCAAGGGACCCGGGACAAGCCCAAGGCTGCGGAGTACCATATTTGAACTCTGGTATATCAGAGAACCACCATCCCCCTCCCCGTTTCCCGGAACGGGTCCCACGGAGCCCCCATGCGCCCTTGGCTTGCCGCCCTTTGCCTCTGCCTGCTCCTCGCCCCCCCAGGGTCAGCCTGTACGGTCATTGCCGTGGGGAAGAAGGCCACCAAGGATGGCTCCGTGATCATCTCCCACACGGACTGCGGCCCCAACAGCCGGATCCAGGTCATCCCGGGCCGCACCTTCAAGCCCGGCGAGAAGGCCGCCGTGTACTACGGAATCCAGGACCTGGGGCGCCCCCTGGGGGACTTCGGCGAGATCCTGGGCTACATCCCCCAGGTGGAGCGGACCTACACCTACTTCCACTCCGCCTATTCCCACATGAACGAGCACCAGCTCGCCATCGCCGAGAGCACCACCTCCATGCGTCCGGAACTGATCCTCGCCAAAGGCGAAGGGGAGCAGATCATGACCATCGAGCAGGCCCAGGCCTTCGCCCTCCAGCGCTGCCGGAAGGCCCGGGAGGCCGTGAAGCTGCTGGGTCACCTGGTGGAGACGTACGGATTCCTCCCCTCCACCGG
>CAZPUI010000401.1:0-5274 GCA_964589695.1 uncultured Solibacteraceae bacterium
TTCGGGCAGGCTCAACCCAGCCAAGGTCTCGGAGGAAGCGGCGGTGTACAGATTGAAGCTCAGGACATCGCAGTGCCGGGCGGCCACCCGGACGGCCAGGGGGTTCCACCCCGCGAAGCGGCACCCCAGGTACAGCTGCTGGGGGGCATGACGGTGCCCCAGGGCCGCGGAATGGCGGAAGTAGGTCTCGCAAAGGTCCTCGGACAGGGCGAGGAGATCCTGGAGCGCCAGCTCGGTCACGGGGCTTTCCAGGCACTCCAGCCAAGCCTCCCAGGTGGCATGGCTCGTTCCCCAGGCCAGGTTGAGCCCCTGAAGGTCCCCGTACTTGGCCTTGAGCCTTGCGGCAAAGGTCTGCTTGGCCACCTGGGTGGCGGGACTCCGGAGCACCGCCCGGGCCAGTTCCTCCGGTCTGCCCCATTCCAGCTCGTTGTCCACGAAGAACCCAAGGCACCATGGGTCTCCGAAGGCGTAGGCATACTTGCCGCTGAATTCCTGTTCGAGGGCCTCGGCATAGCGGGGGTCGTAGACATCCGGGAATTTGCGCCAGTACCCCGTGGACCCCTCGAGGACGGGAAAGGTGCCCACCTTCGGGGAGTAGCCGATGGTGTAGGGCACCTGCCGGGTCTGAGCCACCTGGGCATCCGACCATCCCCCCAGGGTGTTCAACCCCCAGGCCCGGTACCAGGGAGCCACGTACTGCGCAAAGCGACCGTACCAGTCCGGCCCCAGCTTGCGGTACAGGTTGCCGGGACCAAACCCCAGCTGCTCCCATCCCGGGGCTCCGCTCAGAAAGGCCGAATAGGGCGGGGCATAGGGATCGTAGGTGAAGTAGTCCTTGCGATTCGTCACCAGGGTGCTGGACCAAGGCCCCGTGCAGACGGCACCGTAGGACCAGAAGAGCCGGCCCTGGGGATCCACGAGCCACCACTTGCCCTGGAATTTCTCGGTCCGGAAGAACCCGCTGGGGTGCAACTGGGGTCCAAGCCGGAAGCCTCCAAAACCATCCCGATCCTCCAGGACCGGACGGGCCTCGAGGTAGGCCAGTTCCTCCCGGGAAGCCGCCCGGAGGTCCGCATCCCCCGCCACCTTGCCGGGCCACTGGTCATGCACGTACTGACCATACCCATCCACGAAGGGGAAGAAGGGATCGAGGGTCCGCACTTCCCCCGCCAAGCGGATGTTGTCCACACGGTAGACATCTTCCAAGGGGGAATTCGTCTGGAAGACCCGGATTTCCTCGATGCGACCCGGATCCAGGCGGTAGCCCGGGATCTGGTTCATCCCTAAGAAGGGCGTGTCCGGCACGGGGGAAGTGTCCGTGCGGCTGAGCCAGGCCTTGAGGGTCCGGGTTGCTCCTGGAGGGAGGGTGGCACTGGCCTCCACCGCCACCGCCTTCCCCAGGCGCCGCCCCTGCACGGACAGGCCCACCTGGATGGTGCGGTCCGTCTGGACATTGGTGATATCCACCAGCAGGTACTTGTAGCCCCGCCCATCCCACACCTCCCCTGGGGGCGTGAACACCACCATCGGCCAGGAGGTGTTCCGGCTTTTCACTTGGAGCGCTTTGCCCTGGAAGTGATCCCTCAGCTCCCAAGTGACCCCGTAGGCCTTGAGCCCACCCAGGTCGTAGCCGTGGTCCATGTCCTGCAGAAGGTGCGTGTCCATGCTTTTGAGCAGCGCCGAGCGGCTGAGGATGGACCCGCCCATCCCCCGCACCTCCACGGCATATTCGCCCAGGTCCGCCGGGCTCACCTTGGGCAGCACCAAGGTGGCTTCCACCGCCCCCGGAATGGGAGTCCCATCCCGGAACCACTGGTAGCGGGGAGCTTCGGGGCCCGCCACCGCCAGGGCCCGGAAGATGGCCTCCCGGCCAGGTTCCACAGCCTGGGATTGGGGGTGCACCAGCAGGCAGGGCACCTGGGCGTCCACCCCACGGGATCCCAGGAGCAGGAGCCAGGACACCAAAAGGATGCGGACCCTATTCATGGCCGACTCCTAACAAAATGGGTGGATTTCCCTAATTCATCCTCAATGGATCCGAACACTTAATAATGGGCTCCATCCGGGTCTGCGCCACTGGGAACCTTGGGCAGGACGGCGCCCTTCCCTTCGTCGTCACGAAGTGCCCTTTCACGGGGCTCTCACCCCCTTCCCTGGCATCCTACTGGGATCCCAGGAGGCGCCATGCGATCCACACTGTTCCCGCTCCTTGCCCTGACCCTGGTGGCCCAGACCCCTTCCGAGATCCGGATGCAGAAGGACCTGAAGTACCTGGCGGGCCCGGAGCTCAAGGGGCGCGGCAACGGTGATCCGGGCCTGGAGAAAGCCGCCGCCTATCTGGAAAAGGCGTACAAGGACCTGGGCCTCAAAACCACGCTCCAGCACTTCGGTTTCGTGCGGGAAGTGGTCCGGAAGTCCGGTCTGGCCCGGCTTGGGCAGGGGGAGGGCGAGCCCACGCCCCTGGTCTGGGGCCGGGATGTGGAGGCGGTGGGATGGAGCGCGGATGCCCGACTGACCAAAGGCCCCCTGGTGTTCCTGGGCTTCGGCCTGGGCCTGCCGGACCACGATGACCGGGCGGGCCTGGACCTCAAGGACAAGGTGGCCCTCATCGCACGCCAGGTGCCAAACCTGCCCGTCTTCCAGAAAGTTTCCAGGATGGACCTGGCCCTCCTGGGGCGCATCCAGAAACTGGCCAGGGCCGGTGTCGCCGCTGTGGTGGTCCTGGAGGACGAAGATGCGCCCGCCAAGCTCAAGCGGGAGGAAGGCCCCCTCAAGGTCGACATTCCCGTGGTGAGCCTCCCGTCCCGCGCCCTTCGCCCCCTCGGAAGCGACCTCAAGGTGGACCTGGAGGCCCTCCGCGCCGATGGCAAGCCCCGGAGCCGGGAGCTGGGGGCCTGGCTGAGCCTGGACTTGGAACTGGAGCGGAAGGAATCCAAGGTGCCCAACCTGGCGGCCCTCCTGCCCGGCCGCGACCCCAAGCTCAGGGAGGAGCACATCGTGGTGGGGGGCCACCTGGATCACCTGGGCCTGGGGGAGCGCCACAGCATGTTGGGAGAGCGGGGCCGTGGCCAGGTCCACGCCGGAGCCGATGACAACGCTTCGGGCACGGCCATGGTGCTGGAGTTGGCCCGGGTCCTGAAGGCCCAGCCCCCCAAGCGCTCCGTGGTCTTCCTCCACATGGGGGGGGAGGAAGAAGGCCTCCTGGGCAGCGCCCACTGGGTGCAAAACCCCACCGTGCCCCTGCCCACCGTGAAGTTCATGGTGAATTTCGATATGGTGGGGCGCCTGGACAGCGAGAAGCCGGTGCTGCAGATCGGCGGCCTCGGCTCCCCCAAGAGCGCCCTGGCCCGGGCCCGGACCTTCGCCCCCAAGGGCCTGGGGGTGGGCGAGGACCTGGGGGCGGCGGTGGGGGGCAGCGACCACATGAGCTTTTCCGCCGCCCGCATCCCCACCTTCTTCTTCTTCACGGGGACCCATGGGGACTACCACAAACCTTCGGACTCCCTGGAGAAGCTCAATGTCAAGGGCATGGTGGCCATCGCCGACATGGCCAGGGAGATTGTGAAGGACCTGGCGGACAGCGAAACCCTGCCTCCCTGGGACCCCGAGACCGCCAAGCTGCCCTCCCGGGGCCGGGGTGGGGGCGGAGCCCGCATCGCCTTTGGCACCATCCCCGACTTCAAGGAGAACCCCTCGGGCTTCCGCATCAGCGGCACCAGTCCGGGTTCCACGGCGGAGACCCTCGGCATGAAGGCCGGGGATATCCTCACCACCTTCGGGGAGCGCCCCATCAAGAACATCTACGACTTCATGGAAGCCCTGGCGGCCTTCAACCCCGGGGACAAGGTGGTGGTGAAGTGGATCCGGGAGGGTCAGACCCTGCAGGCCGAAGCCATTCTCAAAGGAAGGTAACCATGCGCACCACCCTCTTCACCCTGCTCACCCTCGGCCTGGTGGCGGAGGACCCCGCCGCCCTGCGCATGCGCAAGGATGTGACCTACCTGGCCAGTCCCGAGCTGAAGGGACGGGGCCATGGAAGTCCGGGCCTGGAAGCCGCGGCGGCCCACCTCGTGGCGGAGTACCAGAAGCTGGGGATCCAGGCCGTCCGCCAGCCCTTCCAGGCCAAGGGCAAGCGGGTGCGGGTGAAGGCCGAGGCCCGATTCTCGGGCAGGGATCCCCTGGTCTTCGGCAGGGACCTGGACCTGGTGCGCCCCACGGACCTGACCCTCAAGGAGGCGCCCGTCGTCTATGTGGGTGCGGCCCTGGTCCATGGTTCCCGGGACGACCTCAAGGGCCTGGAACTGAAGGGCAAGGTGGCGGTGATGCTCGCGGAGCCTGAAGGTTCCACCGAGGTGCCTGCCAGCGAAAGCACCTTCTCCAAGCGGCTCCGAACCCTCTCGAACACCGGCCCCGCGGCGATCCTGATCCTCGCCCGGGAGGGTCAGGACCTGCCCAAGGAACTCCGGATGGCCTTCGGACCCCTCCCCCTCCTGTGGGTCAGACCCTCCGCCCTCCCGAACCCCCTGACCCAACCCGGCCCCCTGGCCACACCTCTGTCCCTGGACCTCAAGCACGAGGCCCCTCCGGTCCAGATTGCCAATGTGCTGGCCACCATCCCGGGCACGGACCCGGCCTTGAAGGGCGAGTACATCGCCTTGGGCGGGCACTACGACCATGTGGGTGAGACGGGCACCCCCCTGGCCATCCACCCTGGGGCGGACGACAACGCCTCGGGCACCGCCCTGGTCCTGGACCTCGCCCGGGCCTTGGCCCAGAAACCTGCCAAGCGCTCCATCCTCCTCATGCATTGGGCGGGGGAAGAAGAAGGACTCCTGGGCAGCGCCCATTGGGCGAAAAACCCCACGCTCCCCACGGAGAACGTCAAGTTCTACTTCAACTTCGACATGGTGGGACGGGTGGATCCCGCCAAGCCCAAGCTGGACCTGGGCACCCTGGGGGTGAACCCCACCTGGGTGGCCCGGCTGGAGGGGGCGGCGCCCAAGGGCTACACCGTGAATCGGGAACTGGGCTACCTCCTCATGGCCTCGGACCACGTCAGCCTGGCCACCGTGAAGATCCCCGTGGCGGACTACTTCACGGGGCTCCATGGGGACTACCACAGGCCCGCCGATACCGTGGACAAACTCAATTTCGAAGGCATGGCCCGAATCCGCGAGGCGGTCCTGGGCAGCATCCGGGAGATGGCCGATGGCCCCGAGACGCGGACCTTCGACCTCGAAAGCGCCCGCATGCTCCTCCCCATGCCGCCCAAGC
>CAZPUI010000402.1:0-5273 GCA_964589695.1 uncultured Solibacteraceae bacterium
CCCGGGCGGCCGGGCTGCAGAGCTGGAAGGTCCCCTGGGGGCTGCAACGGTGCCGTCGATGGGGGGACCCCACCTGGGCCCTGGCGGCCCTGGCCCAGGCCTGGCTCCTGGGGGGACGGGAGGGGCGCTGGCCCAAGGGACACTGGTCGGCCCGCTGGCCCCGGGGCCCCTGGGTGGAGCGCCTGGAGGCGGGGACCACGGAGGCGCCGGACCCCCGCTGGGTGAGCCTCCTGCGCCACGGTTCTCCCGGGGTGCCCGCGGACCGCATCGGGGCCAAGGAGGACGAACCGCGGATTCGGGCCTGGACCCACCTCCTCCGGGGGGACGGTGGACCCTGGATGGCCCTGGGCACCCTGCTCCTGGAACGGTCCACCCGTCTGGCCTGGGTACCCCTGCTGGGGGCGGTGGATGGCACGGGTACCCTCCACCTGCCCCCCTTCCTGGAGGACCTGGTGCCCCAGGCCTGGCGAAGCCTTCCCCTGGGCTGGTGGGCCAAACTTTTGGGGGGAATGGACGGGGAGGGCCGACTCCTGCCGGAGGGTACCCTTCCCGAGGAACTGCCCCTGGGGGCCCTGGCCACCGGGGGAATGGAGCCCTTGGTCCTGGGGGAGCGCCCTCCCTGGGGAGGGTCGGGCCAGCTTCATGACCTGGGGGAGGCCTGGATGGTCGATCCCCACCTCCGGGCCTGGGGTCGGGGTTGGGGGGCCGCGCCCGAGGCCCTGACAGGGCATGGTCCGGCCACCCTGGCCCAGGGTGCGGCCCCCACCCCTGCCCAAGGGAGCCTCCTGGAAGGCCGGGTCCCGGAAGGACTGGGGGAGGGCTGGGGCGCGGCCCTGGAGGCCCACCTGGGGGGGCAACCCGTCCCAAGGGACCCTGGCCTGTGCGGGGACCCCGTCCTGGATCGCCTCCGGGTGCGCTGGTCCGAGGCTCTGCCCCCCGCGACCCCGGGGTACCCAGCCTGGGGTTGCCTGGACCATCCCTGCGCCGATCCCTTCCACTGGATGGCCGAGGGGTTCCGGGCCAGCCGGGCCGAGGACATGGAAGGTTCCCAGGCCGCCTTCGGCCTCGCCCACGCCCACTTCCGGCGCCTCAAAAGCGGCTACTGGACCCCCAGGGCCGCCACCAACGCCTGGTGGGCCGCCGCCTACCAGGGAGATCCCCGGGCCATGGGCGTCTGGCAGCGGGAGGAGGGCGAGCTGCCCAGCCCCCACCGGGAATGGCAGGATCTGCTCCTGCTCCAGGTGAAGGGGGCCTACGAGCCTCTGCTGGAGCGCCTGCAGATGCTGCGCCAGGCTCACCCCGACTTCGTGGCCTTCTCCACCATGCTGGGGCAGGTGGGCCTGGAGCTGGACCGCCGGGACCTGGTGGCCCTGGCTTCAACCCACAGCCGGGACGAAGGGTGGCGCACCCTCTTCCAGGCCTACGTGGAAGACTGGGCGTCGCTGCCGGAGGGCCTGGGGAAGGAGGCCGACCTCACCTGGTTGGCGTTGGGGGTGCGCCGGGGGGCCGATTCAACGGAGTTCTGGCCCCGGTGGGAAGCCTGTCCCAATCCCATGACGCGCCTCCTCACGGGCCTGGTGGTGCTGGAGCACCGGCCCCAGGACCGCACGGGGCTGCGCCTCCTCGCCCTCCAGGAGATCGTCGCCCGCACGGAGGCCGAACCCCACCGCCGGCGGCTCCGGGCCCTGTGGCCTGCCTCCGAGCCTGGACCTGCCCGGGATCCGGAGGTCCTGCTCAAGGCCTGGCAGGCCTCCCGGGACCACGGGACCTGGCTCCTGGCGGGGCAGGGCGAACGGGCCCGGCTGCTGGGGGACGGATCCGCACCCCCCGCCCTCCTGACGCGGCTCCGGGACGAAGGCAGTCTGGAGCCCACCACCTACCAGGGGGCCATGTGGTGGGGCCGACCCGTGCACTGGCAGGGGGCCCTCGCGGGGGCCGTGCTCCTCCGGCTGGACCCCCAGAGGGCCCTTCCGGACCTCACGGACCTGGACCTGCTGGCGCCCTGGCTGGCCCGCCTGGCCCCGACGGAAGCGCCGGAGCCGCCTGGGCTGCCCACCCACTTCCTGACGGATGGTTCCGAACCCATGGGGTCCCTGCTCCGGGAAGTGGGCCGCGTGGCCCCCACCCTCCTGCCCATTCTCATCCTGGGCCCCACGGGGGCGGGCAAGGAGCTCCTGGCCCGGGAGATCCACCACCGTTCCGGGCGGCCGGGCCCCCTGGTGCCCGTGAACTGCTCGGACCTGGTGGAGAACCTCCTGGAATCCGAACTCTTCGGGCATGTGAAGGGGGCCTTCACCTCGGCGGACCGGGACCGAGCGGGGGCCATCGAATCCGCGGAAGGGGGGACCCTTTTCCTCGACGAGATCGCCGATATCTCCCCCCGCATCCAGTCCCTCTTCCTGCGGGTCCTGCAGGAGCGGGAGGTGCGACGGGTGGGAAGCAGTCGGAGCCAGCGGGTGGATGTGCGTTTCCTGGCCGCCACCCACAAGCCTCTGGAGGCCCTGGCCCAGTCCGGGACCTTCCGGCGGGACCTGCTCTACCGGTTGCAGGGCTGCGTCCTGACCCTGCCCAGCCTCCGGGAGCGGCGCCACGAGTTTCCCTTCCTCGTGCCCCGCCTGGTGAAGCGGGCGGCCCAGGACATGAAGGTGACCCAGCCCGCCCTGGGGCCAAGCCTGGTGCAGTACTTGGCCCGCCACCCCTGGCATGGCAATTTCCGGGAGTTGAACCACGCCCTGGAGCGGGCGGTGCTGAGGGCCGGGGGCCAACCCCTGGGCCCCGAGCACTTCCCAGAGCTCCAGGTGCAGGCCATCGGCTCGGGCACCTTCCAGGCCTCCACCCGGGCCTTCCAGCGCCGCCTGATCCTGGAAACCCTTCAGCGCAACCATTTCCACGTAGGGGACGCCGCGACGGAGCTGGGGCTCACCCGGGCCGGGCTCTATGCTGCCGCGCGCCGGGTGGGGCTGGACCTGCTGGCGGAGCGGATGGGGCAGGGCAGCTAGGTAGTGCGTTTCCCCTGGAGCCAAGCCTGGAGCCAAGCCTTGTGCGGCCCGCACTCTGTCCGCGGGTCTTCATCCTTGCCATGCTTGCCCGGCGCTCCGCACAATCGGTCAGGTTATTTCTGGACAGCGCCCTGGTTGGCACTAGGCTTGCTCAAACTCCCGACCCATCGGAGGCTGCATGCACCTCACCCATCGCCAGACCTGCCGCGTCTGTGGCTCCTCTGCCCTCACACCGGTCATCGACCTGGGCCCCCAGCACCTCCAGGGCTCCTTCCACAAACCCGGCAAAGAAGTCCCACCCCTTCGCCAGATCCCGTGCTCCCTGGTGCGCTGCGATCCCTCACGGGACGAAAAGGCCTGTGGGCTCCTGCAGATGAAGCACAGTGTGCCCCCCGAAATCCTGTACAGCGCCTACTGGTACCGCAGCGGCACCAATGCCACCATGCGCAACCACCTCCAGGGCATCGCCCAGGAGGCCGAGGCCATGCTGGGGCCGGGCCCGCGGGTGGCCCTGGACATTGGCTGCAACGACGGCACCCTGCTGCGCTGCTACAGCGACCGCATGGCCCGCTTCGGCATCGATCCCAGTGATGTGGCGTCGGAAGTGCAGGGGGATATCACCGTCGTGCAGGACCTCTTCCCCTCCCCCGAACTGGCCCATGTGCTGGGGGACCGGAAGGTGGATGTGGTGACCTCCATCGCCATGTTCTACGACCTGGAGGACCCGGTGGCCTTTGCCCGGAGCATCCGGGATATCCTGGCCACCGAGGGCCTGTGGATCCTGGAGATGAGCTACATGCCCCGGATGCTGGAACGGAACTCCTACGACACCATCTGTCACGAGCACCTGGAGTACTACAGCCTGGGGGTCATCGAGAAGATCATGGGCCGGGCTGGCCTCAAGGTGGTGCGCCTCGGGATGAACGATATCAACGGGGGCAGCCTGCGCTGCTATGTCACCCACGCCACCTGCCTGGCCTACAAGCAGGAGGCCTGGACCCAGGACCTGCGGAAGGTGCGCCAGGAGGAGTTCGACCTGGAACTGGACACGGACAAGCCCTACCGCCACTTCCAGGAGCGCATCAACGTGCACCGGGACAAGCTCCTGGCCCTGCTCAAGGGGCTCCGCAGGGAGGGCAAGCGCATCCACATCTACGGGGCCTCCACCAAGGGGAACACCATCCTCCAGTGGTGTGGCATCGACCACCGCCTCATCGAGTGCGCCGCGGAGCGCAACCCCGACAAATACGGGGCCAGCACCCTGGGTACCGAGATCCCCATCGTGAGCGAGGCCGAGAGCCGGGCCATGCAGCCGGACTACTACCTGGTGCTGCCCTGGCACTTCAAGGAGGAGTTCCTGGAGCGGGAGCGGGCCACCCTGGAAGCCGGTGTAGGCATGATTTTCCCACTCCCGGATATCACCGTCGAGCGGCGGTAGACCCACGCCATGGCCAAGGCGCTCATCACTGGCATCGGCGGCCAGGACGGCTCGTACCTCGCGGACCTTCTGCTGGCAAAGGGCTACGAGGTCCATGGGGTGGTGCGCCCCGCCTTCCTTGCCACCCAAGGGGCGGACTGGCGTCTGGCCCACTGCCGGCAGCGGCTCACACTCCACGGCGTGGAGGCCCTGGACGACCTGGAAGCCCTGGTACAGCGCGTGGCGCCCGAGGAGCTCTACCACCTCACGGGGACCCGGAAGCCCCTGGGAACGCCCCGGGACGAGGGGGCCGCCCTGGAAGGCGCCGTGGCGACCACCCGCACCCTCCTGGCTTCCCTCCGGGAGGTCCGGCCCGACGGCGCCTTCTTCTTTGCGGCCTCCAGTGAGATGTACGGCCCCGCCTCCCCGGGTCCCCAGGACGAGGACACCCCCCTGGATCCCCGTAATGTCTACGCCATCGCCAAGGAGGCGGGCTTCCGCCTCGTGCGGTACTACCGGGAGGTACTGGGGCTGCGGGCCTGCAGCGGGATCCTCTTCAACCACGAGAGCCCCCGCCGGGGGGAGGACTTCGTGAGCCGACGCATCACCCTGGGGGCGGCCCGCATTCGGGAGGGCCTCCAGGACCGGCTGCACCTGGGCAACCTGGAGGGGCGCCGGGACTGGGGCCATGCCCGCCACTATGCCGAGGCCATGTGGCGCATGCTGCAGCGGTCGGAGCCCGAGGATCTGGTGCTGGCCACGGGGGAACTCCACCGGGTGGCGGACTGGGTGGACCTGGCCTTCCGGCACCTGGGCCTGGAGCCTTCGGCCCATGTGGTCGTGGGGGAGGCACGGGG
>CAZPUI010000403.1:0-5236 GCA_964589695.1 uncultured Solibacteraceae bacterium
GTCCCGGAGGCGTGGCCTTCCTCATTGAGGCCCTCACGGACAACAAGAACCGCACGACCCCTGAGGTTCGATCCTTCTTCGCCAAATTTGGAGGCGACCTGGGCGCCCAGGGTTCCGTGGCCTACCTCTTCACCAAGCTGGGTCAGATCGTGGTGGAGGAGGAGGTCCCCGAAGACAAGGTGATGGAAATCGCCCTGGAAGCCGGAGCCGATGACGTTGCCTTGTCGGATGGGGCCTGGGTCATCAAGACTTCCCCGGAAGGCTTTGAGGCTGTGAAGAATGCGGTGGAAGCCGCCCACCTACCCGTCATCGAAGCCAAGGTGATCATGGAAGCCAGCACTTCGGTGCAGCTGGCCAACGAAAAACTCAAGAGCTTCCTCAAGCTCCTGGACACCCTCGAGGACAACGACGACATCCAGAACGTCTGGCACAACGCGGTCTACGACGAGCCCGAGGAATAGGGGTCGAGCCAAACACCCGTCCAGCTAGCGTTCGGCCACCCGCTGGAAGCGGAAATTGACCCGCCTCTGGAGCGCCCGCCCCTCTGGACTTGAGGGTTCGCCATCCTGGATCGCATCGCTGCGGGCTTCCGCGGCCAGGGTTTTCGGGTCCGCCCCCCGCGCCACCAGGAAACGCACCGCGGCCTGGGCCCTCAGGCCACTCAGATCCAGGGCGTCCGATCCTCCTCGCCCCCTCTCCCCAGGGGCCGCATGGCCCTCGCAGATCATTTGGAACCCTGGATAGTCCTTCACCAACTCAGCCATGCGGTTCATGAGGGGCAGAAACTCGGCGCTGACGGAATCGCTTCCTTCTTCGAACAACAGAGAGCCACGGAAGCTCACGATCCGCATCCGCCGCCCCTCCTCAGGTCCCGTGGTCGCCTTCAGATCCGTCATGAGCTTTTCCAGATCGGCCGCCCGCTCCGGGGCAATGCCCAACTGGCCCGGGAGAATCCCTTCCCCCTTGGCCTCGGCGACCTTGGCCTCGACCCCCAAAGCCTCCCGGATGGATTGGAGCATCTGAAAGGCCTTGCTCTTGTCTTCCAGGTTGAAGGAGTAGGCCAGCGCAAAATAGGCCATGAGCTGGACCATGAGGTCCGCGAAGGTGATGAGCCAAAGGCTGTCGTACTCGTGGCCTGTTCGTTGTCGACTACCCCTAGTCACGCCGCGCCCCCGTCAGCCGCCGCACCTTGGCCTTGGGAGCCAGGAAGGCATTCAAGTGTTCCTCGAGGTGCCCAGGGTTGTCTTCGGCCGCAATTCCGATCACCCCCTCGGTCATCAGCATCTTGATCTGAGCCTCTTCCCGGGAGCGCAATTCCAACTTCCCCGAGATGGGGATGGCAAAGAGGTAGGCCACCACGGCGCCCCAGAGGGTGGAGAGCAGGCTTAGGGACATGGCACCCCCCAGCTCACTGGGCTTGTTGATGGTGGCGAAGAGTTTGACCATGCCGATGAGGGTTCCCACCATGCCGAAGGAGGGGGCCGTGATGGCGATGAACCGGAAGATCTCTTGCCCCATGCTGTGCCGTTCCTGGGTCGCCTGGATTTCAGCGGAAAGCACTTCGCGAATGCGATCCTTGTCGATGCGATCGATGGCCATCTGCAGCCCCTGGGCCAAGAAGGTGTCCGTCGGCAGATGCTTCTCCATGCTTTTCAGGCCTTCCCGGCGAGCCCTTTGGCTCAGTCCCACCATCTGGAGCACCACCTGCTGGGGGTCTGAGGCGTGACGGAAGAAGGCCCTGGAGGCAATGGCAAAGGCGGACGCCACATGGGAGAGGGGGAACCTGATCAGCGTCGAGGCGATGATCCCCCCAAACACCACCATGATGCTCTCCCAGTGAAGGAAGATCCTCGGGTTCGGCCCCGTCAGGATGGCGACCCCCAGAAGGGCAACCCCCAGTAGGAAACCGAAGAAAGTCCCTCGATCCATGCCACCACCTCATCCCACCTATCGGGCGGAAGGGTGCGGGAAGAAAATTCCGAGCCAGAACCGCCAAGGCAAGGCTTACCCAATGACCCTAATCCAGCCTTCCCGGAGGAAAACCCATGGAGAGCCTGAAGGACACCATGCTGGGATGATAGGCACCGCTGGTCCTGCGAATCACCAAGGGCGAGGGGCTCGCGGGGAGATCCATGCGGCCCCGCAGGTTCGCCGGAAGATCCTCGAGCCGGTGGGCACCCAGCAGCACCAAGCCGTAGGGCTCACCTTCCTTGAAAAGCACTTCCTGCCGATGGATCAGGAGCAAATCAGCGTCCTGGAGGGCCGCCCTTGCCCGGGCCTCCTGGTCGTTGGGAAAAACGCAGGCAAAAAGCCCTCCGGGAGCCAGGATCCGACGGGCGGCACGGGCATAGTCGTGGATGGACCCACGCACCTCGAGTCGCGCAGGTACCGCTTGCGGGTGGGCGGCTTCGGTCCGGGTCCCCAGCGGCCAGTAGGGAGGGCTCCCCGTCACCAGATCGAATGAAGGCATTCCGTCGAAGGGCGCCACCTCCCTCAGATCACCCAATCCCTGGATGAAGCGGTCTGCCACCCCATTGAAGGAGACGCTTTTTTGCGCCAGTCGCAGGCTGATGGCCTGGGCCTCCAAGGTGAAGAAGCGGGCTCCCGGCAAACGCCAAGCCAAGGCGAGGGCCACGCTGGAGAGGCCACTGCCCAGGTCTGCAACCCAGTTCGGGGCAGGCGCGTGGTGCGCGGCGAACCAAGCCAGAAGCAGGTCGTCCACGGTGAAGCGATGGCCACGGCGGTATTGGAAAATCCGCCACTGCCCGCAGAAATGGTCGAGCGTCTCCCCCTCTTCGGGTTCATAACCTCCCGGAGGGAGGTGCCCTGGGCGAATCCAGCCATGGAGGTGGGAAGTTTCCATAGGTCATGGTAACGGAGGCACCAACCCCTGCATCAGACACCTACCGCGCTTTTTTCCACTTTGCCATTCTTGCGAATGCCCCTTTTTCCCAAGCCACGAAGGCAGCCAACAGTCCATTTTTCATGTTGAACCACTTGCCCGCCGACAATTCAAAGGATATGCTTCAGAGCACCTTTTGGCTTTTTCTACCACGCACCAACCCCGCGGGTCGTCCGCGCCGTCCCATCACCTTTATCCGTTCCGCCGCGGAGGGAAAATGAAATCACGCCTCGCCCTAACCTCGCTGGCCCTGGGAGCTGCCCTGCTCCTGGTGGGCACTGCCTGCCACAAGTCCTCGGACAGCGCTCCCCCCAATCCGCCCCAGCCCCCGACCCCTCCCGCCCAGCCTTTGGTGCTCAAGGGTACGGTGGTGGACCGGGACACCAAGGCTCCCCTGCCCGCCTCCGTGGCCGTCACCAAGACGGATGGCTCTGCCGTCTCCACCCTGACCGCCAATGCAAACGGTGAATACCAGATCGATGTGACCGCCATGACCGACACGAGCCTTCGGCTCACGGCGACCAATGGTGCCGCTTACGGCACGGTCACCGAAGTTGCCACCATTGACCGCACGGTCAAGCAGGCTTCCGTGGCGCAGATCCTCCTGCCTAAACTCCCCACGGGCACCACCGGCACCGTCACGGCCGCCACAGGCGGTACCGTGGCCACCCCGCCCACGGCGGAGGCGAAGACCACCACCAACCTGAGCGTCGCAGTGCCTCCCGGGGCTGTGACCACCAACACGCCCATCACCGTAACGGCTGTCCCCATCACCATGCTGCCCGCAGCCGTGGCCCCGTCCCGCATCGTCGTGGCGGCCTCCGTTGCCCCCGCCAACCTCACCTTCAATGTGGATGTCCCCGTCACCTTCCCGCTCTCCAGCGGTTTCGACGAGGGAGAACAGCTTGATGTGGTCAAGCTGAATGCCACCACGAATAAGTGGGAAGCCAATACGGCCAAGGCCGTGGTGAACAATACCAATTTCGTGGCCGTACTCAACGTCCGCGCAGGCGGCACCTATGCCATTCAGTTCAACGAAGACTCTGCTGCCCTCAGCGTAGAGATGGGCGAGACGGAGACCACCAGTTTCGCGCTGGCCGAGCAGACCTTCACCCGCTACGGTGCCACGGGCGAAACCGACAAGGTTGCGCTCAACTGCGTCCGCACCACCACCACCCCCGTCCCCGGCGGCCTTAGGCCCCAGTGGGCGCCCACCTTTGCATGGATCTGGGCGGCCTTAGGCCTTCCCACCCAGACCGTCAATTACACGAAAACCTATTCTCTCCCGTGGAATCCTCCTTCACCCGAGCCTGCCAAGCCGAACCTCACCAGCGTATGGCGCCTGAAGGCCACCTATGTGCTGGAGGACTTCACCTCCACCACGCCCACCGTGTTCAAGAGCAAGAAGACCGGGCAGTGGACCTCCACCGTCAGCCTCAGCCAGACCGAGTGGCGCATGAAGGCCGGCTTCCCGACCTACACCTGGGAACTCGTGTCCCAGTAATTCACCACCCCTCACCCGACAAATGCCTTGGCCTTGGGCCAAGGCATTTGTTTAATGGGTTGATCCTGGAGTCTCCATGGAACCGAGAACCCTTGTGCTCATCCCCGTGCTGGCCGCCGGAGGGCTACTCCAAGCCCAGGTTCCCCTACCTTCCCTCCAGGGTTTTTCGGGACTGCTGAACACCCCCCATGCCTGGGTGACCCAGGAGGGAGAGGTGTCCTTCCTTTACACGAACCAGATCGAATCCTTCTGGCAGCAGCGGGCGCGCTGGCAGGAAAGCTGGATCCTGAACGTGGGGGCCTTCCCCTACGTGGAAGGCGGCTTTCGTTTGACCGAGGCGCGTCCCAAGGGAGTCCCGGGATCGACCTATTTCGCGCGTGATCTTTCCAGCAACGCCAAGCTCCAGCTGCCGGGCCTTCCCGACTGGGCTCCCAAGGTGGCCATCGGGTTCCAGGATTTTGGGGGCATGGCGCCCCATTTTCGGACCAAGTACGGGGTCCTGAGTCAGACCGTGGGCCCCCTGCGCCTGAGCCTGGGCTATGGAACCGGCCCCCAGCGCATGAAGGGTGTCTTCGGGGGTGCCGAATGGGTGGTGGCGCCCTGGCTGAATGTGGTGGCGGAGCACGACACGGTCCAGCGCAACGCGGGCGTGAAGCTCATGACCCCCCAGGGCTGGCTGCCCCTGGCGTCCGTCCTGGGGGGGGTGGCCAAAGTGTCCACGGGTGGCACGGGACGCTCCCACGACCTGTCCTTCTTCCTCCGGGTTCCCCTGTCGGGTCGGACCTACCGCACGCCGGGGCGAACCCCCACTCCCCCACCCCCAGCTGTTC
>CAZPUI010000404.1:0-5218 GCA_964589695.1 uncultured Solibacteraceae bacterium
CTAAACCGTGATCACCACGATCTCGGGGTCCACTTCCTTGCGCAGGATGCCTTCGATGGCCATGAGGGTGCCCGTGAGGCCTGCGGGACAGCTCAGGCAGGCGCCCTGGTAGCGGATGAGGATCTGCTTGTCGTGTCGGCCCACCAGTTCCAGCCCACCGCCATCCGCGGCCAGGGCCGGCAGGATGGTCTCCTTGATCACCAGCCAGGCCTTCTGAAGCACGGGGTCGTTCTCATCGAAGGAGGGGAGCTCCCGCTTGGGGGCGGCCTCGGCGGCCGCCCCTCCGAGGCCCGGGGCCTGGCGAATGGGGGGCGCCAGCTTGGGCAGCAGCTCGCTCCAGCCGATCTGATCGTCCTTGGTCACCGTCAGCCAGCGGTCCTGCATGAACACCGAGGTGACATGGTCGATGTCGAAGAGGGCCTGGGCCAGGGGATCCGTGACCGCGAAGATCCGATCCGGGAAGCTCTTGGGGAAGCCCACGGCCACGGGCTCCTTGAGCACGAATTTCACGGCGTTGGGGTTGGGGGTGTACTCGATCTCGGCAATCTTGGGCATGGCAAACCCCTTCATCCTTCGCTATGCATGGCGGCATTGGTTGCGGTCATGGCAGGGTCGTTGATTCATTCCGTGCTGGCATCCGCTTCGCCCCGCAGGGCGCTGTGGAGGGTGGCCCAGGGGAGCACGGCGCATTTGACGCGACTGGGGAGGTCCTTCACCCCCTGGAAGAGGGTGAGGCGCCCTAGGCTATGGGGATCCTTGGCGGGATCCAGGCCCCCTCGGATCATCTCCCGGAACTGCTCGATGAGGGTCTCCACCTCTGCCAGGGGCTTCCCTTTGACATTCACCGTCATGAGGCTGGAGCTGGCCTGGGAGATGGCGCAGCCCCGGCCGCTGAAGCGGATGTCCTGGACCAGGCCGTCCACCACGTCCAGGGTGACTTCGATATCGTCACCGCACAGGGGGTTCACGCCATGGGCATGGTGGGAACAGGGATCCAATGTGCCGAAGTTTCGGGGCTTTTTGTTGTGTTCGATGATGACCTGCTGGTACAGCTCGCGGGGATCCGTGCTCATCCGAAGATCTCCTTCACCTTCAGGATGCCAGACACCAGGGCATCCACGTCCTCGCGGGTGTTGAAGTAGGACAGGCTGGCCCGGGTGGTGGCGGGCACATCGAAGAAGGTCATCACGGGCTGGGCGCAGTGGTGGCCGGCCCGCACCACGACACCGTGGTGGTCCAGGATGCTGCCGATGTCATGGGGGTGGATGCCCTCCAGGACAAAGGAAATGACACTGGCCTTGTGGGCGGCCTCCCCGATGATCCGCAGGCCCTCGATGGCTTTGAGCTGCCCGGTGGCGTAGTCCAAAAGCTCGTGCTCATACGCGCCCATGGCTTCGAAGCCCAGGGCCCTCAGGTAGTCGATGGAGGCCCCCAGGGCGATGGCCTGGGCGATGGGAGGGGTGCCCGCCTCGAACTTCTGGGGCGCGGGGGCATAGGTGGTCTTTTCCCAGGTCACGGACAGGATCATGCTGCCGCCCCCATGCCAGGGGGGCATGGCGTCCAGCAGCTGCTTCTTCGCATAAAGCACGCCAATGCCCGTGGGGCCGGACAGTTTGTGTCCACTGAATACGTAGAAATCAGCGTCCAGGGCCTGGACGTCCACCGGAAGGTGGGGCACGGCCTGGGCCCCGTCCACCAGCACCAGGGCGCCCTTGGCATGGGCCCGGGCGATGATCTCCTGCACCGGATTCACCGTGCCCAGCACATTGGAGACCTGGGTGACACCCACGAGTTTCGTGCGTGATGTGAGCACCTCGTCCAACCGGTCCAACTCAAGTTCGCCCCGGAGGTTCATGGGGATGACCTTGAGGATGGCCCCCTTCTCCTCCGCCAGCATCTGCCAGGGGACGATGTTGGCGTGGTGCTCCATGGCGGAGAGCAGGATCTCGTCCCCGGCGCCGAGGTTGGCCCTGCCCCAGGTCTGGGCCACCAGGTTGATGCTCTCCGTGGTGCCCCGGGTCCAGACGATGTTCTTCCAGGAGGGGGCATTGAGCAGGGCACGCACCTTCTCCCGGGCGGCCTCGAAGTGGTCCGTGGCCTCCTGGCTCAGGGTGGACACGCCACGGTGGACATTGGTGTGCTCGTAGGCCTGGTAGTGGGCCATGCGGTCCATGGCCGACCGGGGCATGAGCCCGCTGACGGCGCTGTCCAAGTAGTGCAGGGGGCGCCCGTGGAAGGGGGTGACGAGGAGGGGAAAGTCCTGGCGGACAAGGTCAACGTTGAAAGTCATGGTGCATCACCGAAAGACGGGAAGAACGGACAGGCTGGACACGGAGAACGCGGTTCATTTCTGCGTGCGCTCCATCACGGCCTGGCGCAGGGTGCGCTGGAGGCTGGGCACGGTGATGGAGGCGATCACCTGGGAGGCGAAGCCGTAGGTGAGCACATTCCGGGCGGTGTGGGGGTCCAGGCCGCGGCTGGTGAGGTAGAAGACCTCCTCGGGATCCAGCTGGCCCACGGCGGCGCCATGGGCGCACTTCACATCGTCGGCGAAGATCTCCAGTTCGGGCTTGGCGTCCACCCGGGCTTCGTCCGACAGGAGCAGGGTGCGGCACTGCTGCTGGGCATCGGTCTGCTGGGCACCGGGGTGCACCATGATCTTGCCGTTGAAGATGGCCCGGGCACTCCCGTCCACCACGGCCTTGTGGAGCTGGCGGGTGGAGCCCTGCGGCACGCGGTGGTCGATGCGGCTGTGGGTATCCGCCACCTGGTGCCCCTCCAGCATGGCGAGGCTGAGGAGCTCCAGTTCTGCCCCTTCGGCGGCGAGGTCCACCGAGGGGGTATGGCGGCTCAGGCGGGCCCCGAAACTGAGGGTGCGGGTGGCGTACCGGGCGCCCCTCTGAACCCGGGCGGCCACCCGGGCGAAGTGGATGGCCGTGGGGCTTTCCCGCTGCACCCTTTCGTGGTTGAAGCGGGCGCCTTCCTTGACATGCACCTCCACCACGGCGTTGGTCACGTAGGTGCCCCGGCCCGCATGTTCCTCCACCAACGTCAGTTCCGAACCCGGTTCCAGCACCACCAGGAGGCGGGGCAGGGCGCAGGTGGGCACCTCGCCCCCCTGGACGGACAGGAAGAGGATGTGCAGCACGGCCTCCACCCGCACGTTGCGGGGAACGTAGACCAGTGCACCATCCTGGAAGCGGGCCGTGTTCAGGTTCGAGAAGATATCCCCGGATTCCGGCGGTGTGAGCGTTCCCAGCAGGGCCGCGGCCTCGGTGGCCTGGGACAGGCGCAGCAGGCGCACCCCCGGGGGCAGGGCACTGGTGTTGCTGTGGTGGTCGTCGTAGTGGCCATTCACGAAGACCATGCGGGTGCCCCGGGCCTCCGGCAGAATGTGCGGCTTGATGTCCACGCCCACCGGGGCTCCGGGCACTGGATGGAGGGCCTTGAGGGGGGCCAGGTCCGTGTATTTCCAGTCTTCCTGCTTGGGGGTGGGGTAATCCTGTCCCTCCAGACAACCTTCGGCCCTGGCCCTGAGGGCCTGCCATTCCGCAGGGCGGGGCAGGGCCAGCAGCTCAGGCAGGGCGCAGCAATCCGCCAGGGCAACCATCAGGCCCTCCCCGCTGCGGCCACGTCCTCCTGGATCCAGTCATAGCCCCGGGCCTCCAGCTCCTGGGCCAACTCCATGCCCCCTTGCTTCACCAGGCGGCCCCCCGAGAGCACATGGACCCGGGTGGGCGGGATGGTCTCCAGGATGCGCGGGAAATGGGTGATGAGCAGCAGCCCGCGCTCGGGGCTCATCTGACGATTCACCGCCTCCCCCAGCACCCGCAGGGCGTCGATGTCCAGGCCCGAATCCAGCTCATCCAGGATGGCCAGCCTGGGGTTCAGCACCGACATCTGGAGGATCTCGTTCCGCTTGCGCTCGCCCCCGCTGAAGCCCTCGTTGAGGCTGCGGTCCAGGAAGCGGGAGTCCATCTTCACGCCAAGGATCTTCTCCTGGATGAAGTCGTCGAATTCAAGGGGGTCCAGTTCGTCCCTGCCCTCGGCCTCGGCCTTCTTGTTGTAGGCCAGGCGCAGGAATTGGGCATTGGACACTCCGGGCACCTCGATGGGGTGCTGGAAACCCAGGAAGAGCCCGGCCCGGGCCCGCTCATCCGCGGCCATCTCCAGCAGGTTCTGCCCCAGGAAGACAACCTCCCCGGCGGTCACCTCGTAGGCAGGATGCCCCGCCAGGACCTTGCCGAGGGTGCTCTTGCCCGATCCATTGGGGCCCATGATGGCGTGGATCTCCCCAGCCTGGATCTCCAGATCGATGCCCCGCAGGACCTCGTTCTCGCCGATGCGGGCCGTCAGATTACGAATGCTGAGCATGAAGACTCCTGAATGCGAAAAGAATTTTCAACACGGAGAACGCAGCGCGGCATCCGGCCGCAAACCAAAAAAGCTTCAACACGGAGAATGCACGGAGGTCACGGAGAAAAGAGATCAGTGATTCGCGGAACCCGGCTTCATGGCCTGGTTCCATCAGGGGCACAGCCGGGGAGCCCGCATGCGTTCTCAAAGGCTGTGCCCCTGCTGGAACGCGTGCGGCCTTGCCGCACGCCCCGCGCAAGCGGGCAGGCCGGGAAGCCTTGGGCTAGCTTGCCTCGACAAACTGTTCGCACTGATCTGCCGAGCCGTGTACCTCCTTACACCATCCAAAGGGTCTCCGTGCATGCTCCGTGTCCTCCGTGTGCTCCGTGTTGAATTCTTTTTCCGGGAAAGGCGGATTTCCGCGGTCTATCCCACGGAGCCTTCCAGTTTGAGGCCGAGCAGCTTGGTGGCTTCTACCGCGAATTCCATGGGGAGCTCCCGGAAGACCTCCTTGCAGAACCCATTGATGATGAGGCTGATGGCGTCTTCGGCGGGAATGCCCCGCTGCTGGAAGTAGAAGAGCTGCTCCTCACCGATCTTGCTGGTGGTGGCTTCGTGCTCCACTTTGGCGGTGCGGTTCTGCACCTCCAGGTAGGGGAAGGTGTTGGCGCTGCAGCGCTGGCCGATGAGCATGGAGTCGCATTGGCTGAAGTTCCGTGCCCCAGCGGCCTTGGGCTGCACCTTCACCAGTCCCCGGTAGCTCTGTCGGCTGTCCCCGGCGCTGATGCCCTTGGACACGATGGTGGACTTGGTGTTTCGGCCGATGTGGATCATTTTCGTGCCGGTGTCCGCCTGCTGCTTG
>CAZPUI010000405.1:0-5215 GCA_964589695.1 uncultured Solibacteraceae bacterium
TTCCATCACCACTCTGGTCACGCGTCTGGCGTTGCTGCTGGCCCTTGTCATCGGTCTTCCTTCGAGGTCCGTCCAGGGCCAAGTTCCGGAGGTGCTTCCCACCACGGGGACCGCGGACGCGCGCTGCGCGCCCCTGGATGAGCTGATGACAGCGTTCCTGAAAGAGCACGGCCTTCCTGGGGCCTCCCTTGCGGTGGCCAGGAACGGTCGCCTCCTGTATGCCCGTGGCTTCGGCTTCGCCGATACCGCGACCCAGCAGCCCGTGCGCCCCCACAGCCTGTTCCGCATTGCCAGCATCTCCAAGCCGATCACCTCCGCGGCCATCCTGCAGTTGGTCGAGCAAGGCAAGCTGTCGCTGGACGACCACCCCTTTGAAATGCCAGGCGTCAAACCCACGCTCATGGAAGGCCAGAAACCCGACAAACGCTTGGCCAAGATTACGATCCGGGATCTGCTCAGCCATGCGGGTGGCTTTGATCGAGACAAGTCGGGTGACCCAGGCCAAATGAGCCGGCGAATCGCCAAGGACTTGAAGATCCCCAGCCCACCGGCCCCGGTGGATATCATTCGCTGGATGGCCGCCCGCCCCTTGGATTTCGAGCCGGGCACCGAGTCCAGGTACTCGAACTTTGGGTACGTCGTTCTGGGACGCGTGATCGAAGCCGTGAGTGGGGAGAGCTACGAGGGCTATGTGCGGAAGCATGTGTTGAACCCTCTCGGCATCACGAGCATGCGGATCGGCCGCACCCTCGAATCCATGCGGGCGGATGGAGAAGTCCGCTACTACGCCACCGAAAAGGGCGGACCGGCCGTCTTTGACGGTATTGTGGGGAATGTCGCCTATCCCTATGGCGGTTGGTGCCTGGAATCCAGGGATGCGTCCGGCGGTTGGATCGCCTCGGCGCCGGACCTCGTCCGTTTTGTGGCGGGACTCGAGCAACCTGGCAAGGTCATCGGTCAAGCGAGTCTTGCCCAGCTCATGGCCCGCCCTGCCTACGTGAGTGGGTGGAAAACGTTCTGGGGGTTCGAGGGTTACTATGCCTTCGGGTGGGATGTCCACAGGGATGGCTTTGGGTGGAACCGTTCGCACAGCGGCGGACTGCCCGGAACCTCCACCTTGTTGGTACGGAGACACGATGGATTCATTTGGGCGGTCCTGTTCAACTCCCGGGAGGGTGATCCCGTCACCAAGATCAGTCGTCTGCTCTACAGGGCCGTGAACAAGGTGCGTGAATGGCCTGCGGGGGAGCCGTTGTTCTGACCACCGAGTGGGAGTACAGGCTTTCCGCCCCAAGCCTGGACAAGCTCCATGGATCCATAGAACCTTGGAAGCATGCCCGGCTCCTTCTTGTCCCAAGTCCCCACGACGCTCGCGATCATGAGTTTCGTACTGGGGTGTGCCGTGTGGGTGTTGTCCATCCTGCTCTATCGCCAGCACGGACACCGGGCCTTTCGCCTGAACGCGGTCTTCCTGGGCTCTGGGCTCCTGATCGGTGGGTTCAGCATTCCGGGGTTGATGGGTGTGGATCGTCCGCTCTGGATGACGTGGTTATTTGGCCCCTTGTTGCTTCCAGCCTTGGCTTCACTCTGTATAAGCCTCCCTTACTTGGTGTTGGCCCTGCTGGAACTGAAACCCCCACGGATCGTCCAATACCTCATCTGGACGCCTGCGGTCCTCGCCACTGTGTTCCTTGGCTTCCAGTTGAGCGTCGTGCCCCAAGGGATGGGGATCGTGAGTTACACGACCGACCGAGTGGGCATGCTTCTGACCACCTGGTTCTTCGGCGCGTGGCTTGCTTCCCTGACCCTGCTGGCCCTTCGTTTCCAGAGGATCACCCATCCTGAGGTTCGGCAGGGCCTCGTGGGCCTGGGGCTGATTCTGCTGCTCTCCATCCCATACTGGGCCTTCGAGGCGCTGGCCTACCGCATCATCATGGCTCCCTCCATCTTTATCCTTCTCTGGTGCGGGTACAGCCTCTTCCTCGCCCTCCGTCATTTCTTCAAACCGCTACCCATCGAAATCGCCACCGCGCCCCCCGCGCCCGCGGCGGGTCCCCTGGCGGATGATGAGATGCTGGACCGCTTCGCCGTGACCTGGGGCCTCACCCCCCGGGAGCGGGAACTCTGCGCCTTCCTGGTGGAGGACCTGGCCTACGCGGGGATCGCCCAGCACCTTTTCATCTCCGAGAAGACCGTGCGCAACCACGTGTCCAACATCTACACCAAGGTGGGGGTCGCGAGCCGGCTGGAGCTGATTCGTGCCATCCGCGGGGTCTGAATGACCCTTCGCCTGACCATGCTGGTGGACACCCGCGGCCGGGTGCCCGAACTGCGCACGGAGCCTGGGCTCAGCCTCCTCGTGGAGGTGGGGGCGCAGCGATGGCTCCTGGACACGGGCAGCTCCAGCGCCTTCCTGGCCAACCTGGAGCGCCTGAGGGGCCCGAACCTAGGCATGAATGGGTTGGTCCTCAGCCATGGCCACCAGGACCACTCCGGGGGCCTGCCCGAGGCCCTGCATCAATGGCCGGATCTTGAGGTGGTGGCCCATGTCGCGGCGCCCCAGGCCCGCTGGAGCCTGTACCAGGGCCATCCGCCCCGCCCCCTGGGCATGCCCCAAGCCAGCCAGCGCGCCCTGGCCCGGGCACATCGACGCCCGGTGGAGGGCATGCTGGAACTGGCACCGGGCCTGGGGGTGCTGGGGCCGCCACCGGCTCCCTTCCCGGAAGAGGCCCGCAGTGGGCCCTTCTTCCTGGATCCCGAAGGCCTCGAACCCGACCCTTTCCTGGATGAACTGAGCCTCTGGATCGACACGCCCGAGGGCCTGGTGGTGGTGTTGGGCTGCTGCCACGGGGGCCTGGTGGGCACCCTGGACCATCTGCTGGCCACCACGGGCGCCCGGAGGCTCCGGGCCGTGGTGGGGGGCTTCCACCTGGCCAAGGCGGGCAAGGGGCGCCTGGCCTTCACGGCGGAGGGCCTGCGCCGCCTGGGAAGCCCTGCCCTGTATCCCTGCCACTGCTCCGGCGCGGAGGCGGCGGAGGTCCTGCCCAGGGTCCAAACCACCCTCATCGCCGGGGATGTCCTGGAACTGTAAGCTCGTGTCCATGATCCCTCTCCTCCTGCCCTCCCTCTTCGCCACGACCTTCCAGGGGTTGCCCCCCCTCTTTCCAAAGGAAATTCCCCTTCCCAAGGACGCCAAGGTCCAGCAGGTCCTGGATCGGCCCAAGGCCCCCGCGGGGCAGCAGCTGATCACGGT
Organism: uncultured Solibacteraceae bacterium; assembly: GCA_964589695.1. Taxonomy (GTDB): domain Bacteria; phylum Acidobacteriota; class Holophagae; order Holophagales; family Holophagaceae; genus CAZPUI01. The sequence goes on from CAZPUI010000405.1 coordinate 3,254, forward strand.
GAGCTACCGAACGGCCCTGGACACGGCCTCGGTGATGGAGCTCTACCGAGCCTTCTTCCGGGACAAGGGCAAGGATCTCCAGGACCTGGGGGCCCAGGCACCCGTCCTCTCGGCCCAATTGCCGGGCTACCGCTGCACGGTGACGGTGCTGGAGGCCCTGAAGACCGTCATGGTCAGCATCGAGCCGGAGGGCCGCACCTTCACGGCCTTCCACGAAGCGGCGGTCCAGGCGCCCCCACGCCTGATCCAGGTCCAGCCCCTGGACACTTCAAGGTGGAGGCTCGCGGGCGCCACCTTCCCGGGCGATTTCCTGCCGGGCGTCCTGCTGGTGCGCCGGGAGGATGGAAGCCTCTGGGGTTTCGGCCTGGGACTCGTGCAGCCGCGAACGGAGACGGATGCCCATGGGAAGCGGTATTGCCGGCTGGAGGGCCTGGACACCACCCCCCAGCGCCTGGCGGAGGGGGTGCGGTTCGCCACCGCCGCCATGGGCGCGCCCCTGGGCGCCATCTTCACCGTGGATGACCAGGGCACCCTGCGAAGCTTCGGCGCGGATTGCGGAGGACGCCTGGGCCAGGGGGTGGGGGATGCCACCCACCGCTGGTTCGACCCCACCCCGATCCTGGAGCGGGTGAGGTTCGTGACCGCCGGGTCTTGCAACGCGGCGGCCATCACCGAAGAGGGGGCCCTGTGGGCCTGGGGCTCCAACCTCTCGTCCCAGGTGCTGGGCTGCTCCGAAGGCTTTGCGAAGCGGCCCCTGAAGGTGATGGACGACGTCGTCTCCGTGGCCGTGGCCCGGGATGCCATGTACGCCGTGAAGACGGATGGCACCCTGTGGGGCTGGGGGGAGGCCTACGACAATGGGTTCTTGGACGGTGGCGTGCTGAAGGTGCGCAAGACCGCCCTCCGGATCATGGATGGGGTGAAGGCCGTGTTCACCGCCGATATCGGCCCCATCATGGCCCTGAAGGCGGATGGAAGCCTTTGGACCTGGGGCGCCAACAGCGCGGGGCTCAGCGGTCAAGGCACCAAGGGCACCTCCGCCAAGCCCGCCCGCATTGCGGACCAAGTGGTGAAGGTCGCCATGAACCACCATCACGCTGCCCTCCTCAAGGAGGACGGCAGCGTGTGGACCTGGGGCCGGAACTGGACCGCCCAATGCGGCTTCCCGATGAAGGAGGCCGACATCCTGAAACCCCGGAAGCTGTGCGAAGGTGCCACGGATGTGGCCGTCACCGCCGGGGAGACCTACGTACTGAAGCAGGATGGAACCCTCTGGGGGACAGGGCGCAATGCAAGCCGTGCGGCCCTGCCGGGGCGGGGCATGGAGCGGCAGGTTGGGCTGGTGGAAGTCCGCTTCTAGAACCGCGTGGGCCCAAGGTAGAGGTTCCGGGAATAGACGATGGGCCCCCCCTTCTGCATGTGCACGCCCAGGTTGGGGCCATACATCACCTGGCGGACCGGCAGGTCCACGTTACCCGACACGGTGTAGACCTGCTCCCCGTTGACGTAGAAGGTGACCGAGCCCTGGGGCCCCCGCCCATAGCAGATCCCGAACTTGTGGATCCTGCCCAGGGAGATCTCCCGCCCATCCATGGGCACGACCATGCTGCCGTAGCTGGCCCGCAACCCCACCTGGCGCAGGGTCAGTCGGCTCTTCACGGGACCCGACAGCACCTCGTGGTTGAGCAGAAGCACGGCCAGGGGACGATCCCTGCCGGCATCGTCATAGAGACCAAGGGTCTGAAGGGTGGCGCCGAAGTCGTGGTTGCAGTCGAGTTCAGGGGGGTAGTAGAACTCCGCCGAGGCCCACAGCGTGGATCTGGCCTCCGGGGGCACCAGGGCCGACAGGGCGGACCAGCAGGCGTTCCCATTGGACCAGTGGGTGAAGTAGGCCCCCCAGGCCCGGATCTGGGACTGGACCATGGGTGTCATCTCGGGCTCCGAGTGCCCCTCGGGCTTTAA
>CAZPUI010000406.1:0-5208 GCA_964589695.1 uncultured Solibacteraceae bacterium
AAGGACCGCGTGGAAGACTTTTCCCCCCTCTGACCTGCACTTTTGTGGTGTTGGAACTGCGTTGGAGGGCCAACAGGTGACGTTGGAGTGGGCCCCGGCCCCCGGGGGCGGAAAACGGGCCGGTGGACGGGCGCGACAGTGGCCCGCGGGGGTCCGCGGGCCGGTGCCGGTACTCACTTCGGATGTCACCGTCACCGGGCCGGAGCCGGGTGGCGGGGGGGCGGCCCGCCCTCCTGGGCCCGGGGGGCCCGCGGTGTCCCGAACCCCGGGGCACCCCGCTGGGACCTGGCCCGCGCCGTGACCCGCATGGTGTTCGCATGGATCCCCCGGAAGGACTTCACCGTGGGCTTCGCCGGGGCCCTGGAAGTCTGCCGCCAAGGCAAGGGGGACTGCACCGAACATGGGGTGCTGGCGGTGGCCCTCCTCCGGCGCCTGGGGGTGCCAGCCCGGGGCGCCCTGGGCTGGGTGGCCCTGGACACGATTCTGGGCCTTCACTTCTGGGTGGAGGTCAAGCTTGGCCAGCGCTGGGTGCCCGTGGATCCCACCTTCGACCAGGCCCCCGCCTCGGCCCTGCGCATCAAAGTGGGGACCACCGAGCTTTCCGACATGGGCAGCATCGGCTGGGACACGGCCGCCGTGGCCTTCACGGGCGGAACCTGGGTCCCCAAAGGCCCCTGGGCCGGAGCCTTGGTGGTCGAGGGGTCGCGGATCAGTGGGCCGGGTCTCCCAACGCTGACCCTCCCTGGAGCCCGCTGGCGGTTGGATGAAGGCGTGCTCACCGTCGAGCAGGAAGGTGCCCGCGCCACGGTGAAGGCCACCATCCGCCCCTCCAAGGCCCATTTGGAGGGCTACCGCCCGTACCAGAACGGACTCAAGGGCTGGTTCCATGCCCGGCAGCAGACCTTGATGGTGGAGCTGGGGGATGGCCGCTGGCTGCAGTTCCAGGGCTTCGACCTTCAGGCCGCCCTGAAGGTGCTGGAGGGGTTAAAAAGTACTCCGTGAATTGGTCGGCCGCCGCGCGGAGGGTGCAAGGCGGGTCAGGCAAGCCTTCAAAGTCGAATAGGCTGCACCCGGCTTGTCCGCCATCAAGGCCCTGTGTCCCGAACCGGCCCAACCTGGGTCCAGAACGGAGCGACCATGCGCGAACACCTCCAAAGCCACATCAAGCCCCTGATGGATCGCCACCCCGCCCTGGGCCCCATCCTGGAAACCGCGGGCATCGGATGCACCACCTGCAGCCTGGGTACCTGCAGGATCGTGGACATCCTGGACATCCACAACCTGGACACCCAACAGACCCAATCCCTGCTCCAGGCCATGGGCGAGATCATCCACGGTGGTGAACCTTTTGAGGTACCGCACCTGGAGCGGAAGGCGGCCCCGGTGAACAGCGCCTTCTGCCCACCCATTGCCCGGATGGTGGAGGAGCACACCCACATCAAACGATTCCTCGCCTTGATCCCGGACCTTGTCCAAGCCCTGCACCGGGATCCCGATGCCACCCTGCCCCTCCTCGCCCGGGGACTGGACTTCATCCGCAACTATGCCGATCGCTACCATCACGCCAAGGAAGAGGACATCCTCTTCGGCTTCTTCGACAAAGCCGACATCCTCGAGGTGATGCTTCAGGACCACGTCCAGGGCCGGGCCCACGTCCAGGCCATGGCCGAGGGCATCGCCACCCGCCACCTGGCCGCCATCGAGACCCACCTTCGGGCCTACGGTGAATTGCTCAACGGCCACATCCAGCGGGAAGACACCATCCTTTACCCCTGGATGGATCGCACCCTCACCACCCGCCAGGTGGGCGAACTCTTCGCCCGCTGCATGGAGGTGGAAGCCCGCTTCGGTGGCCAGCCGGCGGAGTACGAAGCCTTCGTGGCGGCGCTCAATCCCCCCCAATAGAGGTTGTAGTTCAAGAGCATCCACGGAGGACACGGAGAAAGCGTGGAGAATGCACCCGACTCGAGGTCCCCGTGCTTCCTTCGCGATCTCCGCGTCTCAGTTGCGGGCCATACACCACGACCTACGGCTCCTTGAAGGGCTTGGGTTTGAACAACAACCCCAGAAACTCCCCATCCTTGAACGTCGACCGTTTGCCAAACCTTGCAATCACAAGGTCTTGACTGGGCACGATGTACAGCCGCTGTCCAGCGGATCCAATGCAGGCCACCAGATCCTTGGGCGCGTCGCGACTCAGGCAGGCCCTGGACCAGTCCTCGGCCCGGGCCGGGCCTTCTCCGATCCACGCTTCCACATCCGCCTCCACGGCCTCGGGTGCCCCGGCATGCCAATTCACCCAGAAGCTGAGTCCGTAGGCGCTGCAGGCCTGGCTGGGCCTCCAGGCAACCTCCAGCAGGTCCCGGGGGATGAGGGGCCTTGGGCTTCGCCGTTTCCAGGTGTCCAACAGGGATACGCCCAGTTTCAGCCAGTCCCGAGCCCCCATGGACATGCCCGCGTACATGAGGGGATTCCCATCACCATCCTGGAGGCTTTCCACCTGGAGCCCCAGGGGGCGCAGGAGTCGATCATTTAAATACCCCATCAGGGTGAGATGCCTGGGCTCCAGGCGACCCTTCAACACGGCCCCCAGGACCTCCCAATGGCTGGGGCCGTACAGGAAGGTGGTACCGGGCCGCGCGACCATGGGCAGCCTCAGGGCATGACCGAACTTGTGGGGGGTGGCCTTGGAATGAAGCTCCGTGGGCGCAGGATCCAGCCCCGAACTGCATTCCAGGAGATGACGGAGGGTGATGGAGGCCTTCTCGGGCTGGTCCTGCCACTGGAGAAGGTGCCGGGCCACCGGCGTGTCCAAGTCCACCAGGCCTTCGGCGACGGCAGCGAGGGTGGCCAGCGCTCAGAGGTTCTTGCCCCCGCTCATGATGGGATGGGGCTTCCGGCCATCCAGTACCTTGGAATAGCCCTCGTGCCGAATGCGACCCCGCTGCCACACGATCAAGGCCTGCTGACCCCGCTGCTGGGAGTAGCGACAGGCTTCTGCAAGGCGAAGGGATTGCCCCTCCAGTGCGGAGCCGATGATCAAGGTACCAAGGACAAGCAACCGAAGGCCGGGCATGGCATGCCTCCCCAAACAGGGTGTGGCCGATGGGGGAGGGCCGACCACCCCTTTCTTGGACCGGGTCCAGGACAATGATATGGTCGTGGTTTCACCTGAAAGGCCCCTGCCCGAAACGGTAGGGTGGACCCCAGGGCACCATCCCACTTTTCGCGGCTTTCATGAACTTACTCAACGCGCGTGTGTCCTTCCTCTCTTTGACGGCTTTGGTGGTTGCAAACATGGTGGGCACGGGCGTGTTCACCAGTTTGGGGTTCCAGCTCCTCTCCCTTCAGTCGGGCTTCGTGCTGCTCATGCTCTGGGTGGTGGGAGGACTCTGCGCCCTCTGCGGGGCCCTGTGCTATGCCGAGTTGGGCGGGGCGCTCTGCCGCAATGGGGGCGAGTACACCTTCCTGACCCGCATCTATGCCAAACCCGTGGGTTTCCTGGCGGGGTGGGTCTCCATCACCGCCGGCTTCTCGGCGCCCGTGGCCATCGCCGCCATGGCCCTGGGGGCCTACCTGCACCGCATGAACCCCGCCATTCCCGCCACGGGGGTGGCCGTGGGAATCATCGTGGCCCTGACCCTCCTCCACCTCGCCCGCCTGGAAATTGGCACCCTGTTCCAGAACATCGCCACCATCCTCAAGGCGTTGCTGGCCCTGGCCATCGTGGGCGGCGCCATGCTCCACAACACCCCGGAACCCATCTCCTTCTTGCCTGCCCCGGGGGATGGCCCCCAATTCACCACCACGGCCTTTGCCACCAGCCTGGTCTTTGTGATGTACGCCTATTCGGGCTGGAATGCCGCAACCTATGTGGCCGCCGAGGCCAAGAACCCCGCCCGGGACGTGCCCCGCTCCCTCCTGGCGGGCACGGGGTTCGTGCTGCTGCTCTATGTCGGACTCAACTGGGCCTTCCTGCGCACCACCCCTGCGGACCTCATGCGCGGGCAGGCCGAGGTGGGACTCATCGCGGCCAACCACATGCTGGGCCCCACCTGGGGGCGCTATGTGGGGGCGGGCATTGCCCTTCTGTTGGTGTCCACCATCAGCAGCATGATCAGGGTGGGTCCACGGGTGGCCCAGGCCATGGGCGAGGACCATGGGGCGCTGCGCTTGTTCTCCAGCACCTCGCGTCATGGCGTCCCCCTGCTGGCCGTGGTGTTCCAGGGCACGCTCTCCCTGCTTTTCGTGGCCACGGGCACCTTCGAGCGCGTGCTGCTCTATGCCCAGTTCAGCATGCTGATCTGCACCTTCCTGGCGGCCCTGGGGGTGGTGGTGCTGCGCTTCCGTGAGCCCAACCTGCCCCGCCCCTACCATGTATGGGGCTATCCCTTGCCCCCCCTGGTGTTCCTGGGGATCACGGGGTGGATGCTGGTGTTTGCCGCCAAGGACAAACCCGTGGAGAGTGCCTTGGGCTTCGGCACCCTCCTCTCCGGGCTCCTGCTCTATACCCTCATGCCCCGCGTTAAATCCCTCCTCACCTCCTCCCGTGCGGTCGACAAATGATCCCCCTGCCCAAGCTCCTGCGTTCCCTCGCCCTCGGAGGCCTCGCCCTTGCACTTAGGGCCCAGAGCGACGACCTCTCCCAGTTGTCCCGATACCTGTCGGGCGCCGCGCCCACGGCGGGGAAACTGGTCCCGCTGGTCAAGGAGAAAGCCTTCGAGGACCACACCAAGGCCATGCAGAAGGCCTGGTCCAACGCGGCCAAGGACCGCCTGGAGGCCATGCGCCACTGGGGTCCCCAGGAACTGAAGGCGACCCGGTCCGAATCCTTGGTCTTCTATCCCTTTGGCGGCCCCGATTGGCTCCATGTGCGGACCCTGCTCCCCTGGGGCAAGACCTATGTCCTGCTCGGTCTGGAACCCGTGGGACGGATCCCCGACCTGACCAAGCTGGAGGAAGATGAACGCGCCCTGGAGCTGAAGCGGCTGAGGGTCTCCCTGAGCGACTCCCTCAGCCTCTCCTTCTTCCGCACCCTGGGCATGAAGAAGGATCTCAAGGAGCGCGCCATGGTGGGCGTTCTGCCCATTTTCTTCACGGCGGCAGGCTACCTGGGGGATGAGATCCGCAGCATCGAGCGCATCGGCCTGGACCCCGATGGCTCGGTCCGCCCCGTGGATCCGCTGCTGGCCGCCCAGTTGATGATGG
>CAZPUI010000407.1:0-5203 GCA_964589695.1 uncultured Solibacteraceae bacterium
GCTGCCCGACGCCATCCGCATGATCCATGGGCCGGGTTGTCCCGTGTGCGTGCTCCCCGTGGGACGGGTGGACCTGGCGATCCGGCTGGCCTTGGAGCGCGGGGTCATCCTGTGCACCTACGGCGATGTCCTGCGGGTGCCCGCCTCGGAGGGGCTTAGCCTTCTCAAGGCCAAGGCCCGGGGCGGGGATATCCGCATGGTCTATTCCGTGGCGGACGCCCTGCGCACCGCCGTCGAGCATCCTGACCGCGAGGTGGTCTTCCTGGCCATCGGCTTCGAGACCACCACGCCCCCCACGGCGGTGGCCATCCTCGAGGCCGCGGCCAAGGGGCTCCCCAATTTCTCCGTGCTCTGCTGCCATGTCCTGACCCCCGCTGCCATCACCCACATCCTGGAGAGCCCCGAGGTGCGCCAATGGGGCACGGTGCCCCTGGATGGCTTCGTGGGGCCCGCCCACGTCTCCACCATCATCGGCAGCCAGCCGTACGCGTTCTTTGCCGAGGAGTATCGCAAACCCGTGGTCATTGCCGGGTTCGAGCCCCTGGACGTGCTCCAGGCCATCCTCATGCTGGTGCGCCAGGTCAACGCGCACCGTGCGGAGGTGGAGAACCAGTTCAGCCGTGCCGTGAGCCGGGAGGGGAACCTCAAGGCCCAGGCCCTGGTGGCCCAGGTCTTCGAACTTCGGAAATCCTTCGAATGGCGGGGTCTGGGGGTGGTGCCCTACTCCGCCCTGGCGGTGCGGGAGGCCTTCGCCACCTTCGATGCCGAGCGGCGTTTTTCTCTGGAATACGTGCCGGTGCCCGATGCCAAGGGGTGCGACTGCGGGGCCATCCTCCGGGGGGTGAAGCGGCCCCAGGACTGTAAGCTCTTCGGGACCGCCTGCACCCCCGAGTCCCCCGTGGGTTCCTGCATGGTGTCCTCCGAGGGCGCCTGCGCCGCCCACTACACCTACGGGCGATTCCGGGATGGGGGTGGGCGATGAGTGGGCGTGGCCTGGGGCGGGCCCTGGACCTGGTGAACGGAAGGGTGGACCTCGTCCACGGATCCGGAGGGCGGGCCTCGGCCCAGCTCATCGAGGAGCTCTTCGCCAAGGCCTTCGACAATCCCATCCTGCGCCAGGGGAATGACGGCGCCCTGCTGCCCCCCCTGGAACCCGGAAGCCGCCTGGTGATGGCCACGGACGGCCACGTGGTGTCCCCCCATTTCTTCCCAGGGGGCGACATCGGCGGTCTCTCCATCCACGGCACCGTGAACGACCTGGCCGTCATGGGGGCGCGGCCCCTGTGGATCGCCGTCGGCTTCATCCTGGAGGAGGGCTACCCTCTGGCGGACCTCGCCCGCATCGTGGCCTCCATGGCCCAGGCGGCCCGGGAGGCCGGTGTGGTGGTGGTGACCGGGGATACCAAGGTGGTGGAGCGGGGCAAGGGGGACGGCGTCTTCATCACCACCACCGGCGTGGGCACCACCTATCCCGGCGTGGAGGTGGGGGGGGATCGGGCGCGACCGGGGGATGTCGTGCTGGTCTCCGGGTCCATCGGTGACCACGGCATGGCCATCATGGGCTGCCGGGAGAACCTGGGCTTCCAGTCCCCCATTGTGTCGGACACCGCGCCGCTCCACGGACTGGTGGAGGCCATGGTGGGCGTGTGCCCCGGCCTTCGGGTGCTGCGGGATCCCACCCGGGGGGGCCTGGGCACCACCCTCAACGAGATCGCCCGGCAGTCCGGGGTGGGCATTTCCATTGAAGAGAAGGCCATCCCCGTGAAGGAGGCGGTGGCGGCGGCCTGCGAGTTCCTGGGCCTGGATCCCCTCTACAGTCCCTGCGAGGGCCGCCTGGTGGCCATCTGTCCCCCGGAGGACGCGGAGGCCCTGCTGCAGGCCATGGGACGGCATCCCCAGGGGCGGGAAGCTGCCCGCATCGGCCTGGTGACGGAGGATCCCCACCACTTCGTACAGATGAAGAGCGCCTTCGGGGGCCGACGCATCGTGGACTGGCTCACGGGGGAGCAGCTGCCGCGGATCTGTTGATGCGCATCCTGATCCTCACCCACAGCTTCAACAGCCTGACCCAGCGCCTGCACCGGGAGCTGGAGTCGATGGGACACGAACTGTCCGTGGAATTCGACATTGCCGAGGGTGTCACGGAGGAGGCCCTGGCCCTCTTCCGCCCCCACCTGGTGGTGGCGCCCTTCCTGAAACGGCGCATTCCGGACTCCGTCTGGCGGGCTGTTCCCTGCTTCATCGTGCACCCGGGGCCCCCGGGGGATCGGGGGCCCTCGGCCTTGGACTGGGCCCTCCAGGAGGGGGAGGCCCGCTGGGGCGTAACCGTACTCCAGGCTGTGGAGGAGCTGGACGCCGGTCCCGTGTGGGCCTCCCGGGACTTCCCCATGCGGGTGGCGCCCAAGTCCAGTCTCTACCGCTTCGAGGTGACGGAGGCGGCCTGGGCGGCCCTGCAGGAAGCGCTGACCCGGTTCGAATCCGGACTGCGCCCAGATGCGAAAGGGATCCCGGGCCGCTGGCGGCCCGCGATGGGGCAGGAGGTTCGGCAGCTGGACTGGGGTCAGGATTCACCGGAGCTGCTGCTGCGCAAGCTGCATGCGGCGGATGGGTCGCCGGGGGTGCGGGATGCGCTCTTCGGAGAGCCCTGCCATCTGTTCGAGGCCCAGCTGGACGCGGATCCCCCCGGGGGCCGCCCGGGGGAGGTGGTGGGGTGGCGGGAGACGGCCCTGCGGGTGGCCACCCGGGAGGGAGGACTCTGGATCGGGCAGGTGCGGCGGCCCGGGGGCCTCAAGCTGCCCGCCACCCTGGCCTTCGGGGATCGGCTGAAGGGGGTGCCGGAGCTTCCCCTGGAGGGCTGGTGGCGAAGCGCCCATCCCACCTGGCAGGACCTCTGGTACGAGGAGGAGGGGCCGGTGGGCTTCCTCCATTTCGAGTTTCCCCAAGGCGCCCTGTCCACGGGGCAATGCCAGCGGTTGCGGGAGGCCTACCTCTGGGCCACGGGCCGGCCCACCCGGGTGATCGTGCTCCGGGGGGGGCGGGACTTCTGGTGCAATGGCATCCACCTGAAGGTCATCGAGGCCTCCCCCAGCGCCGCGGATGCCTCCTGGGCCAACATCCAAGCCATGGACGACTTGGCGGAGGCCATCCTGCGCACCCGGTCCCACCTCACGGTGGCGGCCCTGGGGGCCAATGCCGGGGCCGGGGGCTGCTTCCTGGCCCGGGCGGTGGACGAGGTCTGGCTGCGGGAGGGGGTCATTGTGAACCCCCACTACAAGAACATGGGCAACCTCTACGGCAGCGAATTCTGGACCTACCTGCTGCCCAAGCGTCTGGGGCCTGAAGGGGCCAAGGACCTCATGGCCCGACGCCTTCCCCTCTCCGCCCGGGAAGCGGTGGCCTGTGGGCTCTACGACGCGGTGTTGCCCGGCGAAACCCGGGACTACAGCGCAGCCCTTCGGGGCAGGGCCGCAGCGCTTGCGGGGGAAGGGTTCCAGGACCGCCTGGCCGAGAAACTGAGGTTCCGGGACGTCGACGAGGCCGAACGCCCCCTGGAAGCCTACCGGAAGGCCGAGCTGGCCGCGATGCACCGCAATTTCTACGGCTTCGATCCTTCCTACCACATCGCCCGCAGCAATTTCATCCACCGGGTGCCCCATAGCTGGACCCCGCGGCACCTGGCCCGGCATCGCGAACTGGGCTGGAACCCCGAAACCCTGGGCTAGGAAACCGCGTCGGGGCTACCCCTGCAGCCCGTAGTAGACCGTCCCCAGGGCACGGTGGGTCAGGTAGGGTGGGCAGAGGCCCGACAGGGACTCGGTGGCGCCGATCAGGAGGTAGCCTTCGGGGGTCAGCACCTGGGCCAGGCGGCGGAAGAGCCCCACACGTTCCTTTTCGCTGAAGTAGATGGCCACATTGCGGCACAGCACCAGGTCGAAGCGGCCCAGGCTCGCCAGGTCCGAAAGCAGGTTGTGGATGCGGAAGGTGGCCAAGGCCTTCGGACCCTCCCTGAGCCTCCACTGGGCATCTCCCGTCGGTACCAGGTGGCGGGCGCGTCGTGCAGGCGTGAGCCCTCGCTCCACCTCGACCTGGTTGTAGATCCCACGGCTCGCGACCTTCACCGCCTCTTCTGAGATGTCGGTGCCCAGGATCCGGATGTCCTGGCCGCTCCCGGGGCCGGTGAGCTCGTCCAGCAGCATGGCCACGCTGTAGGCTTCCTGGCCCGTGGAACAGGCCGCACACCAGATGCGAAGGGATGGCCGGGTCCGGATCTTGCGCTGGAGGAGTTCGGGAAGGAGTTTCTGCTGAAGCAGCTCAAAGGGCGCTCGATCCCGGAAGAAACTCGTCTCCCCCGTGGTGATGAGGTCCAGGAACCTGCGCTCCAGCCTGCCCGCGGCGTCGCTGCGGATGCGGGCGAAGAGTTCCGAGAAGGAGCTGCACTGCTGTTCCCGGAGCATCACCCCGAGTCGGTTCTCGAAGAGGTAGGCCTTGGAATCATCCAGGCTGATGCCGCTGATCCCCGCCAGGAACTGGGAGAATTGGCGCAATTCTTGGGGGGAGATGGTGATCACACCGGACCGACCTTCAGGGTCTCGAGTATCTCGGCGGCCAGATTTCGGAGGGGGGCGACAACATCCACCACACCCGCGGCAATGGCCGATTTGGGCATGCCGAAGACCACGCAGGTCGCCTCATCCTGGGCGATGACCGTGCCGCCGCGGCGCTTGAGGAGCTGCAACCCAAGGGTGCCATCGTTCCCCATGCCCGTCAGGATCACGGCCGTGGCCTTGCCGGGGAAGCCCAGGGCCACGGAGCGGAAGAGATAGTCCACGGAGGGTTTACTGTGGTTTTCGGCGGGTTCGTCCGTGATGCGAATGACCTTTCCGCCGGTGCCATTGGGCACCACCTTCATGTGCTGACCTCCCGGGGCAAGGTAGGCCGAGCCGGGCATGGCAAGCTCACCATCCTCGGCCTCCTTCACGCGGATCTGGCATTTGGCATTGAGGCTCTCCGCCAGGGACCGGGAGAACAACGGCGGCATGTGCTGGACGATGAGCAGGGGCACCGGCAGGTTTACAGGAAGCATGGGCAGCAGGATGCCAAGGGCGGCGAGTCCGCCGGTTGACACCCCCATGACCACCGTTTCCGGATGGGCGGAAGGAAGGGCCCCCCCCCGGGAAGGCTTGGCTGGGCCCCCGGAGCCCAC
>CAZPUI010000408.1:0-5201 GCA_964589695.1 uncultured Solibacteraceae bacterium
CCGGGGTCCCCCGGGATTTAGGTCACCCCCCCGGTTGAAGACCACGTATTCCCGTTCCGTGAACCAGAGGCCCTCCCCCTCCGCCAGGGGAATGAGCATGCGCGTTTTCGACAGCACCGAGGTCAGGTCGCTGCTCACCACCACGAAGTCGCCACTGGCATCCGTGCCGAGGCCGGCATAGAGGCTGGAGCCCGATTTCACCGCCACCACGCCCTGGCCCTTGGGATCGGCGAAGGCGGCGGCGTAGGAACCCTCGGCCTTGGCGTCGGCCCTGCGGGCGGCGTCCATGAGCAGCAGGGCGGTGTCGGGAATGGCCTGGGTGACGCCTCCCCGCTCCAGGGCTGCGCGCCAGGTGGCCAGCACGGGCTCGGACTCCCGCAGGTTGGCGGCGTAGCTGTCCTCCGCCAGGTGCGTGATCATCTCCCCGTCGTTGTCCGAGACCACCTGGTGGCCCTGCAGGGAGAGCAGGGGCTTGAGCACATCCGTGTTGGAGATGTTGCCGTTGTGGGCCCCCACGATCTCCACCTTGCAGCGCACGTGGTGGGGCTGGCTGTTCACATCCGTGACCGCTCCGTAGGTGGCCCACCGCACCTGGCCGATGAAGCGCTGACCGGCCTGGGCTTCGAGTCCCAGCTCCACCACCACCTTGCTGGGGGCTCCCACCTTCTTGAGGAGGAGGATGGACCGATCCTCCCGGAGGAAGGCCCCGCCGGTGGAGTCGTAGCCGCGGTATTCGAGCCGTTTCAGCAGCTCACTGGCCTCCCGCCCCAGGGTGGGGGTTTCACCTGCGTAACAGAGGGCTACGATTCCGCACATGGATCGACTCTAGCCCATTTTGGTGGCCTCCTGGGCCCGGGAAGCGACTCAGTGCGTCGGAGCAACCTGTTCCTTCAGGATCACGTGGATGGGCAGGTCCAAGCATGGGTGGTCAGGAGCATCCAACGTAAAGGTCACCTTGGCGGCATGGTGTCCCGGGGGAGCCGTGGGCGAGAAAAGGACCTGCACCTCGTGCCGGTTCGCGGCCTTTTGCGAAAGGCCTAGGACCTGGATCCAGGGGTGGGAGGGAGCGGCCTTGAGGATCCGAAAGCGCCGGGCGTCCACGTGCCACAGCTGAACCCGTTTGCCCAAGGCCACGCCCGGGGGTTCCACCCAGGACAGGCGGTCGGGATTGCACTGGACGTAGGCCTTGCGCATCCACTGCACGGGGAGGGCCACGGTTCGCCCCTGCTCAAGGGTCAGGGAGAGGGTGTCACTCCCTTCCATGCGCCTCGGGGGTAGGCGGGATTCGTCCAGGGTCACTTCGATCCGAGTTTCGCCGCCCTCCGTCCGGAACGCCGTACGGAGGTAGGGAAGGTGGGACACCCTGGTGATCCTCACTTCGCCGGCCCGGTCCGGGATCAACCGGATGGAGGCCACGGGGCGACTGCCTTGGGTGATGTCGGGGAAGAAGGCCATCCCCGGTTCTGCCACCACCCTTCGCAGGATGGTGGCCTCCAGGGAAATCACCGTTTCAGGAGAGGAGGGATCGTTGGTGCTGATGTGGATCGTCTTGTGGACCTTGCCCCGCATGCCCTTGGTGTCCAGGGAGAGGGTCAAGGGCACCGATGCGCCTGGGGGCAAGGGCGAATTCGGCTGCGTCAAGGAGGTGCAGCCGCAGGAGGGCCTCACGCTCAATAGGCTCAGGGGCGCCTTGCCGACATTGGTCAGGGTGAAGGTGCAGGTGAGCGTCTGATCATCCTCCATCGTCCCGAAATCGAAGTGCAGGCGATCCAATTGGAGCTTCGGACCTGGGGCCTGGGCCCACACCAGCGTGGCAGCAAGGGCATAGGGCATCACCCGCATGGTCGATCCTTTCCAGAATGCTCGTGCGCCAGGGTTTCACCTTTGGCAGAGGACCGAGTCGCGCGCTCCAGCAGTTCCCAGGGATCCCCGGGTCTCGGATTCCCTCCTCCGAGTCCGCAGAACGGATGCTTCGACCCAAAAGCCTCAGGAGAACAGCCTGGACCGACCAGGCTGTTCTCCCGTGGGACCTAATTCGTCGTCACCCGGAGGGTCATGCCCGAGGGATTGCCGATGACGGACACGTAGACGTAGGTCACACCCGCCGGGATGACATCCGTGAGGGTTTCCGTATTGCCCGCGTTGGTGGATTTCTTCGAGTAATTCGTGGTGGAGGCCCAGGAGGTGGGGCTGACATAGATGTCCCCATTGCCCGTGCCGCCGCTGGTGGTGATGGTCATGCTGGTGGCCCCGGTGGGAACCCGGAACCAGTAGGAGCGCGTTCCTGTCCCTGCGGGGACGCAGTGGAGCGTGCCCACGGTGAGCTGGTTGCTGGGAATGGCCACGCAGGGCGAGGCGTTGTTGACCGTCACCGTCACAGCCGCACTGGAAAGGATCTCTGCGGCCGTGGTGGTGGCCCGGGCGACCAGGCTATGGGTGCCATTGCTGGCCTGGGTGGTATTCCACGCGAAGCTGTAGGGCGAGGTGGTGTCCGTTCCCACCACGGTGCCGTCCACCAGGAACTCCACCTTGGACACGCTCAGGCCGCTGGGGGTGGCCGCAAGGGTGGTGGTGCCGCTCACCGTGGATCCCGGCGTGGGGGCCGTGAGGGCAATGCTCCCCTGGCTGGTGCTGAAGCTGGCCTTGAGGGTTGCCCCCGCGTAGGCGGCATAGCCATGAATCAAGAGGTAATACCGGCCCGCACTGGGTGCGGCCACCGTGCAGGTCTCGGCATTCCCTGACAGGTAGGGGCGGCAGTCATAGGTGGTTAAGGTGGGGGCAGCGCCGAACTTGGTGTGCAGATCCGCATCGCCCGTGCCGCCCGACAGGGCCATGACCAGGTTGGTCGCACCCGTCGGCACATCGATGTAGAAGGTGCTCTGACTCCCCTGGGCGCCACTGACGGAAACGCCGACGCCATTGGTCAGGGCCCCCGAGGGCGGTGGGGCGTTGTTGACAGTCACCGTCACGGCCGCACTGGTGGCCAGGTTTCCAGCAGCATCATAGGCCTTGGCGGTCAGGGTACGGGTGCCGTTGGCGACGGTGCTGGTATCCCAGGTCCCTGCGTAGGGTGCGGTGGTATCCGAAGCCACCACCGTGCCCTCCACCAGGAAATCCACGCGGGTGACGCCGGTGTCATCCGTGGCGCTGGCCGACCAGTTCACGGATCCCTGCACCGTGGTTCCGCTGGCAGGGGCGGTCAGGGACACGGTGGGAGGCTGGGTATCGTCGCCGCAGGTCACCAGGCAGGTGCCGTTGTTGAAATTGTTGCGGATCAGGTTGCCGGGCTGGGTGCCGAAGCCATTGGCCAGACTGAAATTACTGCAATAACTCATGATTGTGCCGTAGGTGCTGGTGGGCCGCGCACAGTTGCCCTCCACCGCCACACACCCATCAAGGGCCGTGTTGTTGCCGTTCCACTGGCAGGCCTGGGTGTGGGGGGAGCCCATCAGGTGGCCGATCTCATGGGGGAAGGTCACGCTCGCCCACGAATAGGTCGGATACTCCGGATAGTCCCGGATGGGGCTGATGCCGCACTGGTTGTAGTCCGGGCCGCAAATGGGATTGAGGGCGGCAATGCCGCGGTCCACATTGAAGCCCACGAGCATGGCCAGGTCGCCCACGATGCCTTCCGCGTTCTTGCGGTTCCAGAATTTGTTCCAGATGTTCTGGTAGCCCACGATGCTCTGCTCGGGGTTGGGCGAGGTCCAGATCTTCAGGTAGTTCAGGGTGATGGGGATGTTTTCTGCCGCATACACGGCCTTGGCGACATTGAAGAAGCCCGTGACATAGTTGGTGGCGTTGCTTCCCTTCGCCTGATAGACGTCGTAGCAGGCTTCCACGTGGAGTCGAACGCATCGGCCCGCCGCCACGGCCGCCATGGAAGCATCCGGGGCGGTGAACAGCATCTCCGGCGATGCGTTGCGCATGCGAGGCGACAGCTCATCCATCTCGTGACCGCATTCCACCCTCTGGGGGCGGGTCCTTAGCTTCGATTCGTAATAGGCCATGTGCTCGTTGGCGCTGTTGCGGCCCTTGAGCTTGCCGATGATGCCATTGCCCTTGGTCCGCGTGCTGAAAACCCCGGAGACCTCGTGGCTGCCCGTGGTGGGATCGCGGAAAACACTGAGGGCCACCACGGAGGATGAGTCGCCCTTGACCACGCCGTGGTAGTGCTTGGCCGTATGGGTCGAGGTGAGATCCTCGCCCTCGGGGCCCACCACCCTCAGGGTGCTGTAGTCGGATTCGATGAGTTCCAGCGATTCACCGCTGGGCATGGGCAGGGAGAAATGGCCCACCTTGTTCCGGATCAAGGTGTCGGCGGCCAGCTCATTGACGGTGAAGACCTGGCCCTCCACAACCCGGGCGCTCAGTTCGGGGCGTGTATCCAAGGGCACCTTGCCGACCTTGAAAAGGTGAATGGGTTTGAAGGCATGACCTGCGGCGCGATAGGACGCCACGCGCATGGCCAGGCGGTTCGTGGGCAGTTGATGGACATGGTCCTTGGGGTCGGCGGCTTGGCTCATGCCGGCCGCAAGGATCAAGACAACCATGAGGCGCTTGAGGGGGGTGGGGCGCACGGTGAACTCCTAGAAACCTCGGGTCGCGAGGGGGATGGGAAGAGATGGGGCCAAGGGCTTGGGGGGAAGCCCTGGAGGGTGGGTCCTGCCGCGAGAAAACCTCCGCCGCGCTCCGGGGCGTGGAGGAGGGATTGAGATCAGGTGCGAATAAAAAGTTGTATATGTGAAATATCAGACGTGATCGATAGTGCTCAAGGTAGGAGTCTCGAAAGGCTCTGTCAACGCCCTTTTTCTATGTGTTTCTTGGGTTTTGTCGAACCGGCGCCTTGACGAGCTGTTCCAAGGGAAAAATCGGCACGTGTCCTATGAGAGGATGCGCTTGTCCTTGACAGCTAGGTTCCCTTCCTCCGTTGCCTTTCCCGCTTCTTGGGAGAGCCGCCTGGCGAGGGCCTGGGTTGGACGAAGCCCACCGCGCAGAGGGGTTCAAGACCCCTTCGTTGTGATTTGTCTAGCATGGCGGAGTATGCGCCATGAGCGATCGCTTCGAACAAGGTAGAACACGGCATCTCTCCTGTGATGGTGCACTTGATTCGAGGGCCTCCCCCGGCCTCCTGGCGTTTCGCAGGGGGCTTCGACGCCCACCTGCCCAAGCCCCTGATGGAGGAGGCCCTGGTGCGGGTG
>CAZPUI010000409.1:0-5198 GCA_964589695.1 uncultured Solibacteraceae bacterium
AGCCCCCGCACAGTCCTGGATGCGCTCCCGGATGAGGGTCGCCAGGCCCAGAATCTGCGAGGGCTCCAGGGTGGCGGAATCCTGGTTGAGGGGCACTTCCAGCTTGAATTCCGCCAGTTGCCCAAGCTCCGGGACCTGTTCAAGGATCCGCTCCACGGAAGGACTGGGGGCCAGGGACGTGGGATCTCCCTTGGGGGCCATGCCCAAGGTACCGCCTGTGTGGACCAGCAGGATGCGGGGTCGCACGGGGAGCTATTCTCCGCCGGCGTCGGAGCTCATGAGCTTCAGGATCTCGTCATTGGTCCAGATTCCGCCGACGTATCCCCACAGGCTGCTGAGCCCGGGGCGCAACTTGCCTTTGGAATAGAGGTCACTCAATTCGGCGTTGAGGATCTTCATGGACTGGGCCTGCTGGAGCTCCTTCACCAGCGTCTGGCGCTGCTCGAAGTTCATGGGGGCGGCAGCCGTGCGGGCCTTGACCTCGGCCACCCAGAGCTGCCCATCCTGGGTCCAGAAGAGGGGGGTGGCCTTGCCCTCGGGGGTGGCGAGGAGGGCCTTGACGATGCCGGGGTGCTGACCGGCTTCCCCCAGATCCTTGAGGGTCTTGTCGGCTTGGGTGGTGGCGGCACCAAGGGACGCCAAGTCACCACTGGCCAGGGCCGCCTGGGCCTTCGCCAGGAGGGCCTTCCGGGCTTCCTCCAGTTTGAAGGCCTCCAGCACCTTGGCCCGGATGTCCGCCAGGCCCGGGATGGCGCTGGGCTTCTCTTCCTGCACCCGGAAGACGACGTAGCTGTCCCCCACCTTCTGGACCTTGGACACCTGGCCCACCTTCATGCGGAAGGCTTCACCCACGAGCATGCCGGCCCCGTTCAACCCTTCGATCTGCGCGGAAGGCTCATCCAGGAAGGGCTTGCTGGTCTTCACCACCAGGCTCTGGGCCTTGGCAGCCCGGCCCAGGTCGCCCTTATCGCCGGTGGTCTTGCGCAGCTGTTCCAGCTTCTCCTTCGCCTTGGTGGTGAAGCGCTCGGACATCAGCTGGGTGCGCAGCTCTTCACGAACATCCTCGAAGCGCTTGTCCTTGCGCTCCAGGAGCTTGATGAGGTGCATCCCGAACCGGGATTTCACCGGCTGGCTCAGTTCCCCCACCTTGAGGGCCAGGGCCGCGTCCTCGAAGGGCTTGTCGAACTGCCGATGCTTTGCGAAACCCAACTCGCCGCCCTTGCCCTTGCCGCTGGGGTCCTGGGTCATTTCATCCGCCAGCTTGCCGAAATCGGCCCCCGCCAGCACCTTGGCCCGCACATCCTGGAGGACCTTGGCAGCATTGGCCAGTTCGCCATCGTTGGCACCCGTCAAAAGGATGTGGGCCGTGCGGTATTCGGTGTACTCCGCCTGCTTGGAAAGGTAGGTGGCCTTGAGGGCGGCCTCGTCGGGCTCAATGGTCTTGGCCAGGGCCGCCTGGTCCAGGGCCACGTAGCTGATCACGCGGCGGGGTCCCACCTGGAACCGGGCCCCCTGGGCCTTCATGAACTCGCCCAGTTTGGCATCTCCGGGATCCGCGACGGTGGCCAGGTCCGGCGCCACGGTGCGAACCTCGAGGGTCATTTTCTCGTTGCGGAAACGGTGCTCATGGTTCAGCCAGGCCTCGTCCACGGGCACGCTGTTGGCCGCATCCGCCCGCATCTTCTGGTCCACGATCATGGTGCGGATCTCGCCCTCGAAGAGCTTGAGCGTGATGGGGCGGGTGGGATTCTCCAGCAGCAGGTCGTTGATCTCATCCGCCGTCTTGAGGGACCCATCGGCGTTGGTGAAACCAGGGGCGTTCTTGAAGATATCCATCATGCGATCCCGCACTTCCCCATCCGTGGCCACCAGCCCCCGGGATTCGGCCATCACTTCCATCAACTTGCCGTAGATGAGCTGGTTGAGTGCCTGACTCTGGATGAACGGTCGCATCATCTCCGAATTGGCCTGTTTGCCGTACTGGGCCATCATTTCGTTCATCTTGAGGCCGAGGGCCCGATACGTGATTTCCCGCCCATAGACCCGGGCCACGACATTGTCCGGGGCATTGGGCTGATTGCTGCCGGGGGCCAAATAGGCCACCAGACTGAGCACCACAATTCCCATGACCAGCGTCATGTATTTCTGTTGGCCCTTGAACACTTGCCGGAAATTGCGAAGCATGCGGACTCCCAAAGGGATGCGATGGGGGGCTCAGGAAGGAATGCCCATCGTGGCGGGTACAGCGGTGTCACCCGGGGGGTGACCCGAACCTCTAAGCGTATCAAAGGTGTGCCCGCTGTCATAAACTGAATGGCTGGAGTGACCATGGCCCTTCGACCCATCATCACCTGGGGGGACCCCCGACTCAAACTCAACAGCCAGGATGTGGGGGCATGGACCCCCGAACTGGAAGCACTGGCCACCGACCTCTTCGACAGTGCCTTGGGCGAAGAGGGGGTGGGGCTGGCCGCCCCCCAGGTGGGGGTCAATTTGAACATGGCGGTCATCGACATCAGCTGCGGGCAGGATCCCACCCAGAAGATCCTGCTCATCAACCCCGAAATCGTGCGCACCGAGGGCACCCAAACTGGTACCGAGGGGTGTCTGTCCATCCCCGGTATCCAGGAGATCCTGGAACGTCCCCAGAAGGTCTGGGTCAAGAACCGCCTTCCCGATGGCACCTGGACCGAACTTGAGGGGGAGGGACTCCTGGCCCGGGCCTTCTGCCACGAGATCGACCATCTCCGGGGCCGACTCTTCGTGGAGTACTTCGGGCCCATCAAGCGCCAGCTCCTTCAGAGGAAATACACGAAGCAGAAGGCTTGAGTCGTGACAGCTCCGCGCGTGGCCTTTCTTGGCACCCCGGCTGTGGCCGTCCCCGTCCTGGAGCGACTGGCCTCCGTGGCGGCCCCAGTGGTCGTGTATACCAACCCGGACAAGCCCACGGGACGGGGCCGTGTCCTGGAAGCCTCGCCCGTCAAGACGTCGGCCCTGAGCCTGGGACTGCCCCTGCTTCAGCCCGAGTCCTGGCGCGCGCCCGAAACCCGTGCCCAATGGGAGCACCTGGCCATCGACCTCGCGGTGGTGGTGGCCTATGGCCACATCCTGCCGGCCTGGATGCTGGATGCCTGCAACTTGGGGGCCTGGAACCTCCACTTTTCCCTCCTTCCCAGGTGGCGTGGCGCCTCCCCGGTCCATCACGCCGTCCTGCACGGCGATGAGCACACAGGCGTGAGCCTCATGCGCATCACCCCGGGGCTGGATGCAGGTCCGGTCCAGGACATCTGCTCACGCGCCATCCTGGACACGGATACGGCGGAGGGCCTCCTGGCCCAACTTGCGGAGGACGCGGCGGCCCTCCTGGAGCGAAACCTCGCAAAGCTCCTTGCGGGCCAGGGCAGCCCAAAGGCCCAGGACGAAGAGAGGGTCACCCTGGCCCCTAAGCTCACCAAGGCCATGGCGGCCCTGGATCCGACCCGTCCCGCCCTGGAGCTCCACCGCCAAGTGCGTGCCCTCCAACCCTGGCCCGGGGTGGAGTGCACCCTGGAGAACGTCGTGGTGAAGGTGTACGGCGTGGGTGCCCTGCGCCCAAGCGTGGCCGCACCGGGGCACCTGGCCTGGGACCGCGGGGGCGCCTGGCTCACGGCGGGGGATGGCCTGGCCCTCCAACTCACCCACCTGCAAAGGCCCGGGAAGCCAGTACAGCCCGCCCTCCAGGCCCTTCAGCCCTGGGGAGGGAGCGGGGAACTCTACCTCCGCTAGGCTCCCAGGGAAGGAGCACCCATGCACCATGGCACCCCTTTCAACCTCGACCCTAAGATCATGGCCATCGTCGGCGGCATCGGTTTCGGTGTGGGACTCGGCATCTCCTTTGGGATCTCTTTCAAGAACCCCCTCTTGGGTGTGGGTCTAGGGCTCTGCTTTGGAGCCTCCCTGATGACCGCCCTGCTGGCGGGAATCAAGCACCGGAAACGCCCATGAATGTTCGAGGGTGAGCAGGGCCACACCCATCGCAACATCATCCGCAGGAAGCACAGTCCCCGCACCCAGCCGCTGAAGCGGCGAAGGGGCGCTTGGGCGCCCCCTCGCGTTCAGACCTTCTGTGCCACTTCGCGATAGTCGGGGTCAATTCCGTAGACGAAGAGAAATTGTTCCCGGGCCTCCTGCGGTTTGCCCTGGAGCAGCAGCAGTTCACCCAAGTCGTAGCGCAGTCCGATGGAGTCTTCGGGCGGGAATCCTGGCGCGTGGATCCCCTGGTTCAGCCAGGAGGCAGCCGCTTCCAGGTTGCCCTGGGAGATCTCGCAGATGGAGAGCATGGAGCAGCATTCCAGGGTGCGCTCGGGGTCCCGCATGGCCTTCTTGAATTCCTGAACGGCGGGCTCGATGAGCATCATCTCCTTGTAGGCGATCCCCAGGTTGTAGTGGGTGTCGTAATCGTCCCCGCGAACCTGCTGCTCCACCCCTTCCCTGAAGGCGTCGAAGAGCTCCTCCACGCTCTGGATCTTCTCCACCACATTGGTGGCGTCATGCATCTCCTCGCCTTCACCACTGTCCAGCAGAGCCTCGCCCAGCACATCCGTGAGGTCGAAGAAGGAACCCGTAAAGTCGGATTCTTCCAGCGCGGCCGGTTTGACCTCGTGTCCCAGTTTCCGAAGGGCCACTTCCGCAGTCTCCAGGCGGCTCGTGAGCTCGGGATGGCCGGGCCAATGCTTGAGGGCATCCACGATGGCGAGCTTGGCCTCCTCGGGGCTCCCGTAGTCGAGCTGGAAATCGATGTCCGGCAGGAGGTTCGCAAGTTCCTCGTCCACCACTGCAGGTGCAGGAGGCGCAGCCACCGGCACCACGCGGCCGGGAGTCTGGACCTCGACGGGCACAAAGGAGAGGGGCTCCAGCTCAAGAGGTTCGAGTTCCAGCGGCTCAAGTCCAGGGGCTTCGGCCATGGCAAACCCTGGCGTGGGCTCGGGCATGGGCGCCAAGGGCATATCCGCCCAGGAGAAGTCCTCGGGTGCCGGAATCGGCACCGGCACCGGAGGGGGCTGGGGCACGAACACGGGAGGAGGAGGCAGAGGCGCAGGTGCCGGAGGTGCTTGGGGCACCATGGGTGGAAGTTCCAGGGGGATGGGTGCGGAGGGCGGCGGCGGGGGTGGCGGGGCCTGGGGGGGCTGCTGCCAAGCCGAGGGCGGCATGCCAGGCAT
>CAZPUI010000410.1:0-5197 GCA_964589695.1 uncultured Solibacteraceae bacterium
CCACCACCGGTCAGGCCGGGGGGGGTCTCCCCTGCCCCCAGGGTCAGGGCTCCGGCGAACACGGCGGCCAGGCCGGAGGCGCGGGCGGCATTGTGGGTGGTGCCCACAACATCCAATCCCAGGCCGGCGCGCACCGCCAGTGTGCGGCCAGGATTCATGCCTTGGGTGTGGCTCCGGGCGATGCCCCAGTGGACGCGACCTGGTCGGGGCAAGCGCCCGTCCTGGAACATGGCCTGCACCAGATCAACGCTCATCTGCACCGATCCAAGACCCGCCAGACTTCCGCCAAAGCGGCCCTGGGGAAGCCTATGGGCCGACAGGATGTGAAGGGGATAACGGGGGATCATGGCACCTTTTCCGGGGGTGAGGACCAAAGCCAGTCTTCGGGGGTGGGCTCCCGGGGACCCAGTCGGGTGGCGGGCGGGAACCAGGAGTCCCAGACGGCCACATGTCGGGCCCCGTATTCCCGGAACCAGAAGCCCGCGCGGGTCCAGAACCCCTGGGCGCGGGTGTGGGCGGGAACCCCCCAGGCCTGGAAGCCCTGCCGCTCGGCGATGAAAAGGGCGCGGCTGAGATGGAAGTCCGAAGTGACGATGACCAGTCGGTTAAGCCCGAAGACATCCCGGGCCCTGCGCAAGCTGTCCCAGGTTCTTCGGCCCGCATAATCGCTGACGATGAGGGTGGGGGGGATGCCCTGGCGCCGGAGCCAGCGCACCATGGCCTGGGGTTCGTTGTAATAGGGGGATCGATTGTCGCCGGACACCAGGAACCAGGTGACCTTGCCCTGTCGGTAGAGCTCAAGGGCCACCTGGAGGCGCTGGGTCAACACGGCGGACGGCTCCTTGTCGGGCATGACGCCCGCGCCCAGGATGAGCACCGGGCTGCCTGTGGAAGGCAGCACATCCTGTGCGAGGATCTTCGACCTATGGGAGATCGGGAACCTCCACCAGATCCAGAGCAGATCCCCGATGAAGAAGAAGGCGGCCGCCAAGGCCAGACGTCTGGCTGCTGGAGAACCCATCCTGATCGAGGCAAAGATACGCATCGTGAGTTAGCATAGACCTTTGCCCTGACCGGGCCCAAGAGAGAGAGTTATAGATGAAGCGTTCCGGACGCCCTTCCCAGTATTCCCCTGCATGTCTTGTGAACGGTCGAGGATTTCTGCCTCTGCTGGCCCTGGTCCTGGCCGGGACCACGGGCTGCTACCACGTCACCGGATTCCAGCGGCCCAGCAACATCGCTGAGGAGATTCCGGAAAAGGGTGGCGATCGCGTGTCGGGACTGAAGGCCGCTGCGGGACCGGGGGACTATTTCCTGGGCAATGACAACCTGGGACTGGCCATCGATGGTACGCCCTTCGGTGAGCCCGAGGGCTCCACCATTGCCGGGGCTGTCTCCGGAGGCAGCATCGTCGATGTGGGTACGATCCTCCTTGACCAGAACTTCAAGCGGGTCAATCTCCCCACGGATTTTCTGGAACGCCTGACCCCCGTGGTCAATCAGGATCCGGAACTGCCCCTGGTGTTCAGCACCTTTCTGCCCGTGAATCGCGAAGATGGCAGCGAGGTGGTGATGCAAGGGTGGGTGTACGACCCAGGTCATCGAATTTCCGGTGCCACCTGGGATGCCCAGCATCGCGTGAAGGGGGTCACCGTGAACCACCGCATCCGACTCGGTTCGGTGGACAACCATTTTCTTCTGGAGACCACCCTCACCAATGGCAGTGGAGCCTCGGTGGGCATTCGAAACCTTGGGGACGCGCTGATCCAGCAGGGGGGCGGCTACCGGTTCAACGTTCCGGCTCGGGAGAATGCTGCGGGACAGCCCATCGCCAACTGGGGGGTCGAGATCCCTGGCAGCGATTTCTCGCAGCCCCTGAACACAAGCGTCAAGGCCCCCATGGTTGCCCTCATGGCTCCGGAAACGGCGGGCTCCAGCTACGACAGCCACGCCAGCCTCGGCATCATGTCCGACAAGGACGAAATGCTGCTCGTGGCTTCGGATCCACAGGCTGCCTTGACCGAGAACCGCCCTCGGTTCTCCCGGCGCCTGGTGGTGGGATCTCCTGCGGCAGGTTCGGCACTGGCCCCCGGGGCCACCCTCACCTTCCGACGTCGTCTCTTTGTCAGTGGTGGCACATCCTCCAGCAATCCATTGGTGGTTCAGGCCACCGGTGTATTCAATTTAATGGTGGAGGCCAGGCTCAAGGATGCTGGCGCCTCGGCTGGGTTGGTTACCTTTACCACCTATGGATCGGCGGATCCTTTCGGCAGCATGCCCAGCGAGATCCGCATTGAGCGGAACGAAGGATCGGCCTCCGCGCCCGACTGGCGGCTGGCCCGCACCGAATGGTGGGAAACACCCGACAACCCAGGCCTTGCGCGCAGCATGGGGACCCCCAGCATCCGTGCGCTCCTCGCCCCCGGCACCTACCGGATGAAACTCACGAACCGCACCGGTCGATCCCTGGTGGAGGAGCGTTTCTACGACGTGGAACCCTTTAACAACCGATCCCTGGAACTCCTGCCGCTCCAGGTGGAATCCGGCAAGCATTTCAGTGTGGGCTCGGCAAGCCTCCTTTGCCCCGAGCGGGAGCTCATTACGGGACCCAACGGGAACCTTGTCACCTCGATCGAAGGTACCCTGTACCTCCAGTCCAGGGCCAATGACGTGGCCATGGGTGTCTTCCAGCCCGGACGGTTTACCGTGGTGGGGACGGATGGCACACCGAATCCCGATGTCCGACGCGGCAAGGCGTTGTCCGGGGCCTTTGATATCTACACCCAGTCCAAGAGCTCCAGCGAGACCTACCTGGGCGCCTTCCATTTCCGGGGAGGCAATACGGTCTTTGGTGCGCGCTTTGCCCACCAGGCCGAGATTCCCCTCCAGAACGGGAACTATCGGGTGTTCTCGACCCACGGACCTCTGTCGTTCCTGGACACCCAAGATGTGAAGATCACCCCCTTTAAGCCCTCGGCGGGCCACGTGCTGGTGGGTTTTGAAGGGGCCGTCCCCACGGGGTGGGTGGCTTTCGATGTGCCGGGTCCCTCCATGGCCACCACGGGTGGCTTTCACCCGGTGGAGAAGCTGAGCTCCGCCATCGCGGAAGCAGTGAATGTGGTCGGGTTCGTGGAGCAGGATGCCTACGTGGATGGACGGCAAACCCGGGATGAGTTCAGGGTTGAAGTGGATAACTATGCGGTGTCGGACGAGGAGAAGCTCCCCCTGGGGGCGGATCCCATCGTCGCTCCCGGGCGCTCCAGCCTGCTTGTGGCCACGCCGGGCCAGCCTGGGGTCATTGAGGCGACCACCCTGTTCACCCCGACCCCGAATCCCGCCCGACGTCGTGGAGGGGCCCGTTTGTCCACGGGCTGGACCCTGGCGGATTTCCTGGCCCAGGGTGGGGGCAGTTTCACGGTGCTCCATCAGCCTCGGGCTGCCGGTCGTGGACTCTTCGCCCTCAAGAATTTCGATCCTGCGGTGAAACTGGGGCAAGGGGTGAATGAGTGGTGGACTCGCACCAGTCCGCTGTCCCTGGGGCGCACCATGGGCTCCTTCGATGCGCTGGAACTGCTGCGGAGCGAGGGCTTCAATCCCGCCAATCCCACCCTCTGGTTCGAAGAGTTCAAGCAGCTCCGGGCCGATTGGTTTGCCATCCTCAACCAGCAGGTTCCCACGGCCTTCACCAAGGCCTTGGGGTTGTCCAGTGCCCGCTTCAGTCAGGACACGACCGTGGGCTCCGCCCGCACCTACGTCAAGGCCGCCGACATGACCCAGGACAAGCTGGAGGACCTTCAGAAGGCGCTTCGGTCCGGTGCTTGTGTCGCATCCACCGGTCCCTTCCTGGACGCCAGTCTGGGCACCGTGGGCCTGGGGGGAACCGCCTCAGGCAGCAGCCAGACCCTGAATGTCACCGTCTACGCACCCTACTGGCTGCCAGTGGACGAAGTTCGGGTTGTGGTGAACGGCGTGGTGGTGAAGACCCTGACCCTGAGCCAGTTCACCCAGGACGCCAAGGACAGCCGGAAGTTCACCGCCAGCCTTCCCCTCTCGTTCGCCACCACGGCCGATGCCTGGGTGGTGGTGGAGGCCGGGGTGCCCTTGACCACCACAGGGGCCTATGCTCCGGGTTCGGCCTGGTCCCATGTCATGAAGGGGATCTACCCCATCGCCGTGACGAATCCCATTTTTGTGGACACCAACGGCGGAGGCTACAAGGCCGTCTGGAACTGATATGGCCGACTGGCTGCCCGAGCGACTTCCGGAGGATACGGACGCCGAGCGGGCGCTCCTGGCCACGTGCTGCGCGCCTGGCGCCGAGCGGGAAGCCAGCGAGATCGTCTACCAGCTCACTGAGGATGACTTCGTCCATCCTGGCCATCGGGTGGTGTTCCGTGCCCTGCGGACCCTGATCGAGAACCAGATCGAAGTCAATGCCATCACCCTCAAGGACACCCTGGACCTTGCGGGAGACCTTGGCCGCATCAGCGGGTACCAGGGTTTGGTGGAACTGCTGGCGGCGGAGGAGGTGGGCAAGCCCCAGGTGCTGGCGGATCTTTTGGTCCGCAAGCGCAAGCAGCGGCAGCTCATTCGCCTCGGTGCCCAACTCGTGCGCCAGGCCGCAGAGGAGAGCTCCCCCCCGGATGTGCTCATCGAATCCGCGGCGGCAGACCTCTTCCGGCTGGGGCAGGGGCAGGATCGGCGGGGATTGGAGCATGTCCACGATGTGGCACATACCGCCATGGAACAGCTGCTGGACCGCCTCGAGGGGCGGGGTGCCCCGGGGCTCCGGGTGGGCTTCAGCCGACTGGATGGCATCACCCAGGGTTTCCAGCCTGGCAACCTCATCATCCTCGCGGCCCGCCCGGGCATCGGAAAGACGGCCCTGGCCCTCAACTGGGCCCTGCGGTCCGCCCTCTACCATGATGCCCATGTGGCCTTCTTCAGCCTGGAAATGTCCAAGGAGGAGGTCTTCAACCGCCTTCTCTCCAACCACGCGAGTGTGAACATGAAGGCCGTGCAGGCCGGGGCCTTCGACGAAATGGTGCAGGCCCGCCTCCTCACCGCCCGGGATGACCTGGTGCGGCGACCCCTCTTCATCTGCGACCAGGCCACCATCACCGTGCGGGAGATCACCGCCATGGTGGACCGCCACCTGGCCCGGGCCAACCAGCGGCTCGACTTCATCCTGGTGGAC
>CAZPUI010000411.1:0-5194 GCA_964589695.1 uncultured Solibacteraceae bacterium
GCCGGACGTGCAGCGGCATTGGGAGCAGTTGCTGAGCAAGTACCTGCAAACCCGGGAGGAACTGGCGGGGGGGATCTTCTGGACCCTGGGGGACCGCTCGGCGGAAGGCTTCGGTCCCTTCTGCCTGGGGGGAAGCCCCACGGCGCACCTGCTCCTCGAGGCCTGCACGGGGGAGCTGGCCCGGACCCCGGCCCTGGGCCTGCTCTTCCTGGATCCTCCCGAGGTCTTCCCCGCCCAGCGCTTCGAGACCGTGGGCACCCTGGAGGGCGGCGTCCCCTCCCGCTTCCGCCTCCTCCTGGAGGACCCTGGGTGTGTCGCATGGGTGGATCCCGCCCTGGAGGCCTGGGTGCGGGAGGCCTGCGGGCGCCTGGTGCTGCCCCGGGAGATTCGGCTCCACCGCGGTGCCGGGGCGCGGGATCCCCTCCATTCGGTCTTCTTCAGCCGGGTCCAGAAGGGGCTGGGGCGGGTGGACCTCCGGCCCGTGCGTCCCGGCCAGGACCTGGCCGACAACCTTGCGGCCCACCTGGAACACTTCCGGGCCGAGGGCCTGGCGGACCTGCGCTGCACCGTGGACCTTGGGGAAGCCTGGCAGGCCCCCTTCAGTTCCGTGCTGCTGGAGGCGGGCTTCGAGCCGCGCCTGCTCCTGCCCTACCGGGGAAGGGGTGACCAGGTGTTGTTCCAGAAGGTGGTCCGGTGATGGGGGTTGCGTCCTTCGAGGGGCTCGTTCCCGACCACATCCGGGCCTTCCAGGCCTACATTCCCAGCCCTCCCGACGATGTGCTGAAGGCCCGCTATGGTTGTCCGCGACTCTTCCGCCTCAACAACAACGAGAACCCCCTGGGCCCCTCGCCGGAGGCCCGGCGAGCCCTGGAGGCCTTCCCGGCGGTGCGCTCCCACATGTATCCCAGTGGCGATGCCTACCATCTGCGGCGCGCCCTGGGGGAGCGCTTCGGCCTGGAGCCGGACCAGTTCGTGGTGGGAAACGGGGCCAACGAGGTGATCGCCTTCGTGATCAAGGCCTTCTGCCAGGAGGGGGACAACATCGTCACCGCCGACCGCACCTTTGCGGTGTACGAATGGGTGGCCACCTTCTCCGGGGTCGAAGCCCGGCTGGCGCCCCTGGTGGGGTTCGGCTTCGATGCTCGGGGGCTGCTGGAGCGCATGGATGCCCGCACCAAGGTGGTCTTCCTCTGCAATCCCAACAACCCCACGGGCAGCTGCTGGTCCGAGGGCGAACTCCGGTCCTTCCTGGAGGCGGTGGATGGGCGGTGCATGGTGGTGCTGGACGAGGCCTACATCGAATTCGTCGCCCGGGACGATGCCCCGGACGGCCTCCGCCTGCTGTCGGAGTACCCCAACCTGGTGGTCTTCCGCACCTTCTCAAAAGCCTTTGGCCTGGCGGGTCTGCGCATCGGATACCTGGCGGCCTCCCCTGCCGTGGCGGACCTCATCCGCAGACCCTGCATCGTCTATTCCGTGAACGGCCCCGCCCAGGTGGCGGCCCAGGCTTCCCTGGAGGATGCGGAGGATTTCCTCCCGCGGGTCCGGGACCATGTGGCGACCCAGCGTCCCCGCTTCACCCGGGGCCTTGATGAATTGGGTCTGACCTCCGTGGGGGGCGAGGGCAATTTCGTGATGGTGCACCTGCCCCTGAACGATGGTCTGGCCTACCGCCGCCTCATGGCGAAGGGTGTGATGGTCCGGGCCATGGCGGGTTTCCGCTATCCGGACTGGATCCGGGTGAGCCTGGGACTGCCCGAAGCCCTGGAGGCCTGCCTGGAGGCCCTTCGTACCTTGCCCGAGCTGGCCCCATGAGGGCGCGGGACCCCCTTCTCTCGCCGGAATTCCTGGCGCTGGGCTTCGTCATCTTCTGCGCTTTCTGCCAGATCGCCATGTTCTATGGCTTCATGGGCTACCTGGCGCGCCTGGGCATTCCCGAAGCCTGGCAGGGTGTTCTGGTCTCCCTGGAGCCCTTCACCGCCTTCCTGCTCCGCCCCCTCGTGGCGCCCCTGATCCACGGCGGCAACGCCCTGCGTGCCTTGGTGGCGTCCCTCCTGCTGGTGGTGCTGGTGCTGCTTGGCTACCCCTTCGCCACCACCGTCCCCATCCTGGTCCTGGTGCGCATCCTCCACGGCGCCGCCTTTCTCCTGCTGGTCTCCGCCGCCATCACCCTCTTCACCCGTCTCATGCCCCCGGGCCGGAGTGGTGCCGGGTTCGGTTTCATGGGCATCGCCACCCAGTTGCCCTATGCCCTCATGCCCGCCGTGGCGGAGGCCATCCTGCCGCTCGTGGGGTCCGAAGTCCGTGCCTATGCGTGGATGTCCTCCATGGGGGGGGTGGCCCTGGTGGTGCTTGCCCTGGTGACCCCGCGTTTGCGGCGCGCCCAGGGGCTCCTGACCTCCTCCGAAACCCGGCGCCCCACCCTCCTGGAACTGAGGCAGGATCTGGGCATGCCCATCGTGCAGCGCCTCCTGGCCCTCAATGTGCTGCTCTTCCTGGCTTCCACCACGGTGTTCTTCTTCATGAAGGGCTTCCTTGCCACCCAGGGCCACGGTCGGGTGGACCTCTTCTTCACGGTGTCGATCCTCGCGGGGCTGGTCCTGCGCCTGGTGGGCGTCGGGCTCTTCGACCGCTTCGACAAGGTGCGCGTCCTGCGCCTGGCCCTGCCCGGACTGGCGGCGGTGTTCCTGCTGCTGCCGTGGGTGCCGAGCCTCTTCTATGGGCTTGCCGCGCTCTACGGGGCCCTGATGGCCGTGGTCTTCGCCCTGCTCAACGGGCTCATGTTCGACCGTTCCGATGCGCGCTTCCGGGGCCTCAACGCCAACCTGATGATGGTGGCGATGGATGCAGGCTTCTTCCTTGCGCCGGTGCTGGGTGGTTTCCTGCTCGCCGGGGGCCTCGGGCCCGGCGCACTTTTCCCCGTCTGCTCCACCCTTTGCCTGGCAGGCACCCTGCTGCTCAAGGGGCCGTCGAACCCCGCGGAGGCATGAATGGCCGCACCCCTTGCCATCGGACGTCCCACGCCCCGCTTCGATGGGCTCGCCAAGGCCCAGGGGCGGGAACGGTATGCTTCGGACCACTATCCTGAAGGCCTGGTGTGGGCGGGGGCCCGGCGGGCCGGGGTGCCCCATGCCCGCATCCTTGCCGTGGACACGGCGGAGGCTCTGGGGGTACCTGGGGTCCTGGCGGTGCTCACCGCTGCGGATGTGCCGGGTTCCAACCGCCAGGGCATCGTCCACAAGGACCAGCCCGTGCTGGCCGGGGCGTGGGTGCGCCACGAAGGGGAGGCCCTGGCCCTGGTGGTGGCGGAATCCCGGGGTGCGTTGGAGCGGGCGCTGGGCTTGATCCGGGTGGCGCTGGAACCGCTGCCCGTGGTGCAGGATCCCATGGCCGCCCAGGCTCCGGGCAGCCTGGAAGCCCACGAGGGGGGCAACCTGTTGGCCGAGGCAGAGATCTGCCAGGGCCAGCCCCTCCCCTGCGACCACGCGGTGGAGGTGGAGGTCCGGGTGCCCTTCCAGGTCCACGGTTTCCTGGAACCGGAAAACGGCACGGCCCACCTGGGCGCGGACGGCATCCTGAGGCTGGTGGCCTCCACCCAGTCCCCCTTCCGGGATCGCTTGGAAGTGGCCCATGCCCTGGGGCTGGCGCCGGATCGGGTGGAGGTGCGGGCCCCCAGCCTGGGTGGAGGGTTTGGTGGCAAGGATGGCGCCACGGTCCAGTGCCTGCTGGCCCTGGCGGCCCTGAAGGTGCCGGGCCGCCCCGTGAAGATGGTATGGAGTCGGGAGGAGAGCTTCCGGGCGGGGACCAAGCGCCATGGGGCGCAGATGCGGGTGCGGGCGGGGGCCCGGGCGGATGGCCTGCTCCAGTCCGTCGTGGCCGACCTCACCTACGACACCGGGGCCTACGCCCACCTGGGGGGCGAGGTGCTGGAACTGGGCATGGAACACGCCATGGGTCCGTACCGTGTGCCCCATGTGGAGGTGCGGGGGCGCGCCGTCCATACGAACCACCCCGTGGCCGGCGCCATGCGCGGCTTCGGGGTCTGCCAAAGTGCCTACGCCGTGGAAAGGGCCATGGACCGACTGGCGGATGCCTGCGGCCTGGACCGCCTGGCGTTCCGCCTGAAGAACGCCCTGGGCCGGGGCGACCGCAATGGGTGCGGGGTGACCATGGTGCATTCCACGGGACTGGTGGCCTGCCTGGAGACCCTGCAGGACCATCCCCTGTGGCGATCCCGCCAGGCCTGGAAGGGGGCGGCACCGGCGGGCACCCGCCGTGGCGTCGGGGTGGTGGCGGTGTGGAATGCCATGGGGTACGGCCGCGGCCTGCCCGATTCGGCCATCGCCCGGGTGGAGTTAATGCCCTCGGGCACCTTCCGCATCTACAGCGGCGTCTCGGACATGGGCCAGGGCAACGCGGCGGCCTTCGTGCAGATTGCGGGGGAAGTGCTCTGCCAGGAGGGTGCGGCCCTGGAGCTGGTGCATCCCGACACGGCCCGGTGCCACCCTTCGGGGTCCTCCTCCGCGGGTCGCACCACCTACACCTTCGGCAATGCCCTTCGGCAGGCCTGCGAGGCCCTGCGGGACAAGCTCCTCCACCGCGCCGCCCTGCTCCTCATGGTGGATGAGCTGCGGGGGCTCGTTCTGGTGCCCGGGGCCATTCGCCACCTGCCCAGCGGTCGGGAGCTCGCCCTGGCGCGGTTGGCCCCCATGGTTCCCGAAGCCGACCGTTCCTGCGTGGCGCAGTGGGTGATGCCCGTGTCCCAGGAGGTGCCCGCCACGGGCAAGGGATTCAAGATCGGCTTTCCCCACGTGCTCTTCGCCTTCGGCGCGCACCTGGTGCGGGTGGAGGTGGATGTCCTCACCGGAAGGGTGCGGGTCTCGGACTACGTGGCCTGCACCGATGGGGGACTGGTGCTCACCCCGCTGGACTACTGCGGCCAGGTGCAGGGCGCCGTGGCCCAGGGCCTGGGCTACGCCCTTCTGGAGGACCTGCGTTTCCACGAGGCCCGGATCCTCAATCCCTCCTTCCAGGACTACCTGCTGCCCACTTCGCTGGACCTGCCGGAAATTGTCTCCATCCCCGTGGAGGGGGTGGAGGAGACGGGACCCTATGGCATGAAGGGCATTGGCGAAGTGGCGGTAAATGGCCCCGTGCCTGCGGTGGCCTCGGCCCTGGAGGATGCCCTGGGTGT
>CAZPUI010000412.1:0-5187 GCA_964589695.1 uncultured Solibacteraceae bacterium
CCTTCAATGCGCCCTACCGCTGGCGCCCCATGAGTTTCAAGGTGGAGGGCGCCACCTATGTGCACGAAAGGGCCATCTCCACCCAGCAGACGGCCTGGTCCTACGTGAGCCAGAGCCGGGGCGAACTGCCTGACCCCATCGGGGGTGTGCTCTGGTTTGGGGTCGATGATACGGCCACCACGTGCTACTTCCCCGTCTACTGTGGTGTCAAGTCCGTACCCAAGTCCTGGGCCGAAGGCACTGGCAGCTTCGATGAGTTCAGCTGGGACAGCGCCTTCTGGACCTTCAACTTCGTCTCCAACTACACCTACAGTCGGTGGAAGGACATGTACCAGGACCTGAAGAAGGTCCAGCAGGAGTTCGAAGGGCGCTTTGCTGCGGAACAGGCTGAGATCGATGCCCAGGCGCGGAAGCTGTACGACACGAACCCCGGCATGGCACGGGACTTCCTCACGGAGTATTCGACCCGTCAAGGCGAGCAGCTGGTGGCACGGTGGCGCAAGCTGGGGGAGAAGCTCATCTGGAAGTATCTGGACGGCAACGTCCGGGATAACCAGGGGGGCGTGACCCATCCCCCTTACAGCCCCGAATGGTACAAGCGCATCGTGAAGGACCATGGCGATGTGATCCGTGTGAAGAAGGCCGACGACTGAGTCCTTCTTTCCACCAGGGGCCCGGCACCACCGGGCCCTTGGTCTGTCAAGGAAACCCCATGCGACGGATGCCCACCTTTGGCCATTTGATTTGGGAATGGACCCTCCTGCCCCTGTTGCTCGTGGCTCCATTGTTGGCCCAGACCCCCGTGCCGCCCCTGCCCAGTCCCCAGCAACTGGCATGGCACCGCTTGCGCACCTACGCCTTCGTGCACTTCGGGCCCAACACCTTCACCGGGCTGGAGTGGGGACACGGTACGGAGCGTCCAGGGGTCTTCAACCCCAGCGCCCTGGACTGCGGCCAGTGGGTGCGCACCTTCAAGGCCGCGGGGCTGAAGGGCGTCATCCTCACCGCCAAGCACCATGATGGTTTCTGCCTTTGGCCCTCGAGCCAAAGCACCCATACCGTGGCCCAGAGCCCCTGGCGGGGGGGGAAGGGGGATGTGCTCCGGGAACTCGCCGCCGCCTGCAAGGTCGAAGGGCTGAAGCTCGGGGTCTACCTCAGCCCCTGGGACCGGAACCATCCCGCCTACGGCACTCCGGCCTATAACGATGTCTTCGTTCGCATGCTGGAAGAGGTGCTGGGGAGCTACGGCGACATGTTCGAGGTCTGGTTCGATGGGGCCTGTGGGGAAGGGCCCAACGGCAAGCGCCAGGTCTATGACTGGGCCCGGTTCAATGCGACGGTGCGCCGTTTGCAGCCCCATGCCGTGATCTTCAGTGACGCGGGGCCGGATGTACGCTGGGTGGGAAACGAGCGGGGTGAGGCCTCGGAGCGCAATTGGGCCCTCCTGCGTCGGGAGGAGTTCGTGCCGGGTACGGACCGAAGCGCTGAACTGGCTGAAGGGCATGAGGACGGCACGGCCTACCTGCCGGCGGAGTGCGATGTGAGCATACGCCCCGGTTGGTTCTGGCGGGAAGCCGAGAATGCCAAGGTCAAGACGCCCGAGGTGCTGGAGGATCTGTTCTATGCCTCCGTGGGGCGGGGGGCCAGTCTGCTGCTGAACGTGCCGCCGGACATCCGGGGGCGGATCCACGAGACCGATGTGGCTTCCCTCCTGGCCTTTGGAGCGACGATGCGGGCCACCTTCGCCCGGGATTTGGCCCTAGGGGCGCGGTTGAGCGGCGATGGACGCATCCCCAAGAGCATGGGGGAAACCACGCCTTGGGTCGCGGAACAACGGACCGGCACCCTGAATCTGGACCTCGGCAAGCCCAAGACCTTCAACGTGCTGCACATCGAAGAGTCTGTGGCCCTGGGGCAGCGCATCCGGCGCTTCGTGGTGGAGGCCCAGGTCGGGAGCCTCTGGATCCCCCTTGCGAAGGGCACCACCCTGGGGGCCCACCGCCTGTTCCGGATTGCATCCACCACCGCCCGACACCTTCGCCTGCGGGTCCTGGAGGCCCGGGGCACGCCCATGCTCAGCCGATTCAGCCTCCACGTCCGGTAGCCACCCTTTCCGAAAGGTCGCCATGCCCCGCATTGACCCCCACTCCTACTTCGACGACCAGCAGAGCCGCACCAAGGCCCTCCACCTGCGCTTCAGGGTGGATTTCCCCTCCCGGGTGATCTACGGGGAGGCCATGCATTTCCTGGAAGGACCGGGAGGCACCCTGGACCTGGACACCAAAGGGTTGGCCATCCACTGCGTCTATGTCCCAGGTACCGAGACTCCGCTCTCCTTCGAGCTGGAACCCGAGGAGCCCATCCTGGGACGCCGCCTGCGCATCCACCTGCCCGAGGGCTGCCAGGTCGTGACGATCGCCTACCAGACCTCGCCGGAGGCCACGGGCCTGCAGTGGCTGGCGCCGGAGCAGACCGCCGGCGGAATCCATCCCTTCCTGTTCAGCCAATGCCAGGCGATCCACGCCCGCACCCTGGTGCCCTGCCAGGACTCGGCTGTGGTGCGCACGACCTTCACCGCCGAGGTCACCGTGCCCGAGCCCCTCACCGCGGTCATGGGGGCGGAGGCCATCGCGACCCAGCCGGGTCAAGAACCGGAGACTCGCACCTTCCATTTCAAGATGCCCCAGCCCATCCCCGCCTACCTGCTGGCCCTGGCCGTCGGCGAGCTGGAAGCCCGGGAGCTCTCCCCCCGCGCCCGCATCTGGGCCGAACCCCTTACGGTGGAATCCGCGGCCTGGGAATTCGAGGGGGTGGAGGCCTTCATCCAGGGAGCAGAGGCCGTCTTCGGTCCCTACGACTGGGAGCGCTACGACATGCTGGTGCTTCCTCCTTCGTTCCCCTATGGGGGCATGGAAAACCCCCGCATGACCTTCCTTACCCCCACCCTGCTGGCAGGGGATCGGAGCCTGGTGGATGTGGTGGCCCACGAACTGGCCCATAGCTGGACGGGCAATCTGGTGACCAATGCCACCGCCGAGCATTTCTGGCTGAACGAGGGCTTCACGGTGTGGGCGGAACGGAAGATCCTGGCGGCCTGCCACGGCGAAGCCCGGGCCAGCCTGGGATGGGCCCTGGGGCAAAAGGCCCTGGAGGACGGCCTGGCCCGGTTCAAGGACCAGCCCGAACTCACACGCCTCCGCACCCACCTGGAGGGGATCGACCCCGACGATGCCTTCAGCACCATCCCCTACGAGAAAGGGGCACGCTTCGTGGTGGTCCTGGAACGGGCCCTGGGTGAGGCGGCCTTTGCGGATTTCATGAAGGCCTATATGGTCCGGTTCCGCTTCCAGTCCATCACCACCGAGACCTTTTGCGATTTCGTCGAGACCCGACATCCTGGACTCCTGGCCTCGGTGGGAGCCGAAACCTGGCTCCATGGGACGGGCATGCCCGAGGGGGCACCCCGGTTCGAATCGCCCGTGGTGGAGGAACTGGAGCGAATGGCCTTGGGCTGGAAGGAGGGCCTTCGGCCCAGCCAGGCCCAGGTGGCCAGCTGGTCCTCTCCTGAACTGTTGATCTACCTCCAGAAACTTCCATTGGACTTGATGACCGAGGACTGCCACTGGCTGGACCGGACCTTCCACCTCACCGATCGTGGCAATTACGAAATCCTGGTCCAGTGGCTGACGCTGGCGGCGGGTGTAGGCCATGCCCCGGTCTGGCCTCGGCTGGAGGAGGTGCTTCGCACCGTGGGGCGCATGAAGTTCGTCCGCCCCCTGTACCAGGCCCTGGGGCGTACGGTGGAGGGGAGGCATCTCGCCCGACGGATCTTTGCGGAAGCTTCGCCCCGGTACCACGCCCTCACCCGGCGGGTGGCGGAAGGTGTGATCGCCGCCTACGCGGAAGACACCCCACTGCAGGCACAATAGAGCCACGCTTCGCCCTTTCCCAATTGGAGTCTGCATGTCCCACGACGCGCCCGACGTGATCCACGGTCTGCCTGAAAATGCACGCCGTCCCTTGAACCCCGGGGAATCCTATGTGCCCCTGGTGCCCCAGGACGGGGTGGCGGAAGTCACCCTTCGGAGCGTGCTCCTGGGGCTCATGTTCTGTGCCATCTTCTCCATGGCCGCGGCCTATTTGGCCCTCAAACTGGGACAGCGCATCGAGGCCGCCATTCCCATCGCCACCCTGGCGGTGGGCCTGAGCCTGTTCTTTCCCAGGAAGAGCACCATCCTGGAAAACGTGATCATCCAGTCCATCGGGGCCAATTCCAGCCACGTGGTCTCCGGTGCGGCCTTCACCATTCCGGCCCTGTACGTCCTGGCGAACACCCCTGGCAGCGGCGTGCCCACACCCACCCTCTGGCAGGTGGTGCTGGTGAGCTTCCTCGGGGGCTGCGTGGGCATCCTGTTCCTGCTGCCGCTGCGCTACCACTTCATCATCGAGAACCACGGCGTGTTCCCCTGGCCCGAAGCCACCGCCACCACCGAGATCCTGGTGACCGGCGAGAAAGCGGGCAACCAGGCCAAGGAATTGGCCGTCGCCGCCGTCATCGGCGCCCTCTACGATGCCTTCGTCAGCGTCTTCAGGCTCATGGGCGAGGAGATCCGCCTGAAGCACGTCTGGATCGGCGAGGCCCTGGAGAAGCGCTTCCTCGGCTTCAACTTCCTCAACAGCACCGCGGCCCTGGGCATCGGCTACATCATCGGCATGAAGTACAGCACGGTGATGGCGATGGGCTCCTTCTTCAGCATGTTCCTGCTGGTGCCGCTGGTGCACGCCTTCGGCCAGTACGTAACCAGCGTGCTGCCGCCGGGGAAGGTGCTCATTTCGGAAATGAATCCGCAGGCCGTCTTCTTCGCCTACGTGCGCATCGTCGGCGTGGGCGCCATCGCCGGGGCCGGCATCATGGGCGTGCTCGCGGCCATGCCCAGCATGCTCCGCTCCATCCGCAGCAACCTGCAGGGCATGAAGCACCAGGACACCCGTGATATCGCCGTGGTGCCGCGGGTCGACCGCAGCCTGGCCATGTCCATCGTCGGCATGGGGCTGCTGGCCTGCGCGGCGGGGTGCCTGCTGTTTTTCAGCTCCGGCTTGGGCTTGAAGGTTTCCCTGCCGGCGGCGTTGGTGGCCACGGTGACGGTGCTGGTCATCGGATTCTTCTTCGCTCCCTTCGCGGCGCGG
>CAZPUI010000413.1:0-5180 GCA_964589695.1 uncultured Solibacteraceae bacterium
TCACGACGGGTCGGGTGGACCTGACCCCTCAAACGATGCCGATCTTGCTGACAGGACAGGTCCTGGCGCCCGGAACCTACGTGACCCTGCAGGTTCGGGACAGTGGGTGCGGCATCGGGCCCGAGGTGCTGGCCAAGATGTTCGATCCGTTTTTCACCACCAAAGCCAGTGGTCGGGGACTTGGCCTCTCCGCCATGCTGGGCATCCTGAAATCCCACAAGGCAGGCTTGAAGATCGCCTCCGTCCTGGGACATGGGACGACCTTCGAACTCTTCTTCCCGGCCTGCCGCGATGCGCCCCCCGACACCCTCCACAGGCAGGAACCTGCCGCCACGCCCATGTCAGGCAAGGTCCTTCTGGTCGACGACGAGGAGACCATCCGGATGACCACCGGAGCCATGCTCACGGCCATGGGCATGGAGGTGCTGGTGGCAGAGGATGGCTTGGCCGCCCTGGCGCTCTTCAAGGCCCACGCCACGGGCATCGACCTGGTGCTCATGGACCTCACCATGCCGTGCATGGATGGCCGGGAGACCTTCGAGCACATGCGGCGGTTCAACCCCGCCATCCCTGTGATCCTATGCAGCGGCTACAGCGAGCTGCTGCTGGAACCAGCCTCGGTGGAAGGCCTGGCGGCCTATCTGCAGAAGCCATTCTCCATGAAGGATCTGCAGACCCTGCTCCGGAGCCATCTGCCCTCGGTATCGCTGATGCGTTGAACCGCCGCCCGGTCAGGCGTCCAGCCTTCACCCACCAGGGCGCAAGGGTTGGGCCTTGGCCACCGCCCCATCGCGCTGGGCATCGCTGGCCCAGTATGCGGGGCGCCCGTAGTAGTCGTAGAGATGGGTTTCATATTCGCGGTTGATTGCCGCGTGGGGGTTCCACTCCGGACTGTCCTTGACCGTGGCCCGGGTGAGCTCCAGGGTGATGTTCCGGTCGACCCAATTCATGCAGCTCGCCCAGTGGGGAGCAACCAGCACGGTCTTGCCGAACCACCAGCCGGAGGTGTCCACGGCGAGGTAGCGCACCTCCCAGGTTTCATCGTCCACGATGAAATCCTGGAGACGACCGATGGATTCATCGCTGCCCTGGATGTGGTACCCACGCACGCCCGTGGCACTCTGCAGGTGCACATCGTCAGGGCTCGGCGTCGGTTCAACGGCCTCCCTTGGACCTTCGGACTCGCCCTCGGCTGGGGTTCCGAGGAGTCCCGCCATCCACCAATAGGGCGGGAAATCGTAGTACCGGTTGATATCCATTTCGTGCTGCCGGGAAACGGGCTTGTCCACATCGATGTTCGGGCTGTGCCTGACCTTGGCCACCGTCAATCCCAGGTGGAAGCGGTTGGTCAACCAGTCCACCTGCCGAAAGGACCTGGGAGAAATGAGCACCTG
Source organism: uncultured Solibacteraceae bacterium (assembly GCA_964589695.1). GTDB lineage: Bacteria > Acidobacteriota > Holophagae > Holophagales > Holophagaceae > CAZPUI01. The sequence continues at coordinate 1,395 of CAZPUI010000413.1, forward strand.
CAACCCACCGAGTTCGCCACCCGTGTCGACCACGAGATACCGGACCACCCAGTGCTCATCATCCAGAAGAAAGTTTTTAACGCACCCGATATCGCCATCCGAGGCGTTGACGGTGTAACCCTCGAGTTCTTTGAGGCTGCGCAACATGGCATTCCCGATCTGCCTTACGGCGAAGGTGCATCCTTGAAGCCTGGACCAAGGCACAATCCGAGCCATCGGGATTTCCATGGCGCACCATGGCAGCAGCCGAAGGTCAGTCGACTGGGTCCGTCTTATATGATTCGAAGTCGGTTCGATCTAATCAAAACGATCGACTAACTCGATCATTTTGAAGGCTGTCGCTGGGATTCCACGATTGGGGGAAGCTGCCAGAAAAAGTTTGGAAAAAGAATTTCAAATGATTCAGAGCTGACCCTGCATTTTGGCGTAAATTGGACGGAGCTGGGGCGACGCATGCTTTCTGCCAGCACTGGTATTGTTGCCAATGACTGACATTATTTGAAAATCGAAGCTTGGACACCAGGGCACATGTACATCATCCGAAGGGCCAGTGAGCGTTACTGCCGCCGACGTGGCAAGCGAGAAGTCTGGTTGACCATGCTCCCCCACGAGAAGGAGCAACTGCTGCTCGATGGCTTTGGGACCATGGAGCTCCTGTCGGAGGAACGGATTCCACCGCTGGGACGCGCCACGCCCAACCTGCCCCACGTGGGGGAGATGGTCACCTACGTCCACGAAGGTTCGTTGACCTACGAACGTTCGGGGGGCCCCTCGGCCATCATCCTGGCAGGCGAGTTCCAGCGCATGGGTGACACCCGGGGCCGCAACCTTGGCGAGCGGAATGCTTCCCCCACCGAATGGACCCACCTTTTCCGCCTTCGGCTCAAGTCGTCCATCCCCCTTTCGGCGCAGCGCTATGAGCAGAAGCGGTTCAGTGTGGCCGATCGCCGGGGCAGGCTATGCATCATCGCCTCGCCCGACGGCCGAGGGGGCTCCCTGCACCTTGACGTGGATGCCGAGGTGTATTCGGCCGTGCTCCATCCCGGGCAGCATATTGTTCATGAACTCCTGGCAGGCCGAAGGGCTTGGCTCCACATCGTGCAAGGCACCGTGGACACCGGTTGGACCGTTCTGATGCGCGGCGATGGTATTGGGATTTCGGAGGAGCCTACGGTCTCCTTAACGGCTAAGGATGAAACAACCGTTCTTCTTGTGGATGTGGGTGAGCTGCCGGCGGCTTGGTCAAGCATGAGGATGCGGGCACCCACGGTACCCGCGCCCCCCGGAGCCTTCGGATCGGCCCTGTCTGCCCGGCCACCCGCCGAATCCAAGACCCTGGCCCAGCCGACGCTGTCGGGCAACGCCTTGTTCGCCCTGCTCTGGGACACCTTGGTGGAGGTCCTTGGCACCGCCGGAACGGCAGCGCTGTTGGGTCGGGCGGCCCGCAAGGCACTGCCCGGCAACCCCGACCTTGGGGAATTCACGATCACCCGCGTGAATGGGGCCTTTGGGTATCTGCTCCCAGGCTCCTTCGCGGGGAACCATGCCACTGCGCCAGGGTTGCAGGCCCTGCTCCGGGAACTCCACGTGCTCCTGGTGCTGATGACGGGCCAGACGGTCCTGCACCGGTTCGCCGGAATCCCCGAATTTCAAGGCTGGGCGGCACCCGCGGCCTAGCCCCGTTGGGTCAACGCCCCCCCTCGAGCAGGCATAGCTCGGCTGTCCACGAACCCAGAACCTGGAGCCACGACGATGACCTTGCCCGCCCCCGAGCTGGAACGACTGTCCACAGGAAGTGCCGCCTTTGATTCCATTCTTGGGGGTGGACTCCCCGTGCGATCCCTGACGGTGATTGCCGGTGAACCGGGTTCGGGCAAGACGCTCTTCACCTTGCAGACGCTGTTCCACCTCGCCCGCCAAGGGAAGAAGTGCCTCTACTTCACCACCCTGTCAGAACCCTCACTGAAACTCCTCCACCACATGCAGAAGTTCGCCTTTTTCGATGTGGAAGCCATCGGCAAGCAGCTGGTCTTTGTGGACCTGGGTTCGGTCATCCGCGGCCAGGATTCCGATGCCGCCCTGGAAGCGATCACCAGCCGGGTCGATCAAGAAGAACCGGTCATGGTGGTCATCGATAGCTTCAAGGCCCTGCGCGAAGTCCTTGGCGAAGCGCCTTCCCTTCGTTTGTTCATTTATGATCTTGCCGTGCATATCGCGGGGTGGGGTGCGGCCACCCTCTTTGTGGGCGAATACACCGACGATGAGGTGGCCCGTTTCTCCGAATTTGCCATCGCCGATGGCATCCTCCGATTCAGTTACCTACGCGAAGAACTCACGGCCGTGCGCACCGTGGAGGTGCTCAAGCTGCGGGGCGCGGACTGCGTCATGGGTCGCCATTTCTTTGAGATCAGCGCCTCTGGCCTGACGTTCTTCCCCCGGGTTCAAAGCCCCAAGACCCCGGGCAATGCCCTTCAGCCCTCCTCTTCAGAACCCGCCTCCACAGGAATCCCCGGGCTGGATGCGATGCTCGGGGGCGGGCTGCCCAGGTCCAGTTCAACCGTGGTGGAGGGAGGTACCGGCACCGGCAAGACCCTTTTGGGCCTGACATTCCTTCTGGAGGGCGCCCGACTTGAAGAGCCCGGCATCCACTTCACCCTGGAGGAATCCCCCGGTCAGCTCCATGGGGCCGCACAGGTTTTCGGCTGGGATATGCGCGCCTACGAAGCGCGGGGGCTCATCTCCATCTGCCATGTCTCACCCGTGGAACTCGCCACGGATGCCTTCCTCAATCAGGCGCTGCAACTGGTGAAAAAGGTCGGTGCCCGTCGCGCCGTGCTGGACAGCCTCACCAGCATGGCCCTGGGCGTCAGGTCCGAGCGCCGCTATAAGGAATTGGCCTACGCCATGGCCCAGCATTTCCGGTCCCTCGGGGTGACCTTCATCATGAACATGGAAATCCCCGAACTGCTGGGATCCGCCCAGCTCTCGGGTCACGGTGTTTCCTTTGCGGCGGATAATGTCCTGCAGATCAAATACGTGGAATTGGATGGCCAACTCCAGCGAGGCATCTCTGTGCTCAAGGCCCGGGGCATTCGGCATGCCACAGAGGTTCGAGGTCTGACCATGAACGAGCATGGGATTGCTGTGGGCGGGCCGTTCAAAGGCCTTCGGGGCGTCCTGACCGGCATGCCCACCCCCCTGTAGGTCCTCCATTCTGATGCAGGCTCCGCCCCAGAATGACGCCATCCCCTGCGCGACCCGCGGGCTCCCAGTGGCGGCCACTCCAGTATTCACAACCACTTGATCCATGGCACACATCGTGCTCAGTTGTTCCACCTCGAACCCGGTGGATTCAGACAGCAGAGGGATGCCATGCACAAGCACAACTTCACGATCGCGATCTTCCCCACCCACGTGGCTGCGGAAGAGGCCATCAAGGAACTCCAGAAATCCGGCTTCGAAATGAAGAAGCTGTCGATCATCGGACGGGATCACCACACCGATGAACATGTTATTGGCTACTACAACATGGGTGACCGCGTGGGCGCGTGGGGCAAGACGGGGGCCTTCTGGGGCGGCCTGTGGGGTCTCTTCTTTGGTTCGGCGCTGTTCATGGTTCCGGGCCTGGGCCCCCTGCTGGTGGCCGGCCCCTTGGTGCGCTGGATCGTGGCTGGGCTCGAAGGCGCACTGGTGGTGGGAGGCCTGAGTGCCATCGGCGCGTTTCTCTACAGCATCGGCATTCCCAAGGCCAGCATCCAGAAATACGAAACGGCCAGCAAGACCGGG
>CAZPUI010000414.1:0-1220 GCA_964589695.1 uncultured Solibacteraceae bacterium
CCTCCAAGGCGGGCCTTCACCCCTGGGTCCTGGAATACATCCAGATCCGTCCGGATCATCTCTGGTCCCAGCCCCCGAAACATGAGGAACCCTTCTCGACCCCGCGAAGCTGGCACATGCTCAGCGACGCCCTGTGGGAGTTCGGAGAGGGCATCACCGAGCCCACCCTGCAGGTCCTCTCCAATGGGTGTCTGAGCCCGCATCACGCGGGCCAGTTCAAGGCCTTCTGGAAGCAGATCCACCGGCGCTTTGCGCTGGAAACCATCCTCAAAGGCGAGGCCCGTTGGCCGGACCGGCCCGAGGATCGGGACCTGCTCTACTTCCTGGCCCAGAGCTTCCGTGCCCGGCTGGTGAAGGAACTCCCTCCCGAAAAGGAGCGGATCTCTGCCGCAAGCAAGGATCTGAGCCTCCGTGCGAAGTCCCTGATCAAGGATCTGGCCCATCTCAACCTCGAGATGGCCCAGATGGTGGTGAACCAGGACGGATGTGAGGGTGTGCCGGATTGGTTTCTGGTGGAAGTGGCCCGGGACCTTCCCCGTTTGGTTGCACGGGAGCGGGCATGAGCAAACGGAACATCGATCCCGGTGCGCTTGCCTATCAGGAAGGGGAACAGGCATTTTGGGCCCATCCCCTTTTTCAACCCTTTTGGCAACATTTGCACATTGTTCGATCAAACCAGGATCGTTTGGCGCCCGGGTCGGGCTGGGCAGTGGTGGACAACCGAGGGACCATCCACGTGCATCCAAGCGCGCGTTTGGAACCTCAACAATGGCTCTACGTGCTCGGCCACTGCGCCTTGCATGTGGCCCTCGGGCACCTCCGCACCCACCCCAGGCCCCGGGAATGGGGTGTGGTGTGTTGCATGGTCGTGGACCGCTGGCTGCGGGATATGAAACTCGGCGAACCGCCGACGAAGCATGCCGCCCAGGAATGGCCTCCCACCACCGATGAGGAACGTCTTCTCAACTGGGTCTTGGCCGAAGGGATTCCCAAGGGCTTCGAACGCGTGGGTATGGCCGGTCCGTTTTAGCCCGATCTCCTGCTCCTTCCGGAAGCAGTCCATGGTATTTCGCGTCATGGGAAACCCGTGGATTGGTCCAGATGCTTGGCCACCGGCCTTCATGCCTGCGTGGAAGATGCCATCGAAAACGCAGGGGGGGGCACCCGTCCCTCGGGCGGGACACGGCGTGTGATGAGCGCCGCCGAACGGGCGCGGCGGT
>CAZPUI010000414.1:1230-5175 GCA_964589695.1 uncultured Solibacteraceae bacterium
ATGCTCGCACCTTTCGATTTGGTTCACGATCCGGCCGAACGGGCGCGGCGGTGGTTCGTTGGGACCTTTCCCTTGATGGGTGCCATGGCCTCAGGCTTTGAATTGGTGGAAGATCCTCGCATCTGTCACCGGGAGGAAATCTGGGTCGCAGCCATATGCCCCGAGAGCCGAGAGCTCTTCATCAACCCCGCGGCGGGATTGGGGGAGGAAGCCTGTCGTTTCGTCATCGCCCATGAACTCCTCCATGTGGGCCTGAGGCATGTTCAGCGACGGGAAGGCCGGGATCCCTTCCTATGGAATGTCGCCTGCGACTACGTCGTCAACGGCTGGCTGGTGGAGATGGGTGTGGGCCATTGTCCCGAGGGTACCCTCCATGATCCCGAGCTGAAGGGAATGTCCGCAGAAAGCGTCTACGACCTCATCGTCCGGGATCTTCGTCGATTCAGGCGGCTGCGGACCTACCGGGGCGAGGCCGTGGATGTCATCGAACGCTCGACCGGATGGTGGGAGCGCGGCGCCGGGTTCGATCTGGACGCCTTCTATCGACGTGCTCTTTCCGAAGGCTTCGACCTCCACCAAGCCCGTGGACGTGGCCATCTCCCGGCGGGGTTGATCGAGGAAATCCGTGCCCTCGCCCAGCCCCCGATCCCCTGGGAAGTGGAGCTCGCCCGGTGGTTGGACCCGTATTTTCCCCCGGTGGAACGACGCAGGACCTTCGCCCGCCCCAGTCGCCGTCAGAGTGCCACACCAGCTATTCCCCGGCCGCGGGTCACGACCCTGGAAGAAGCCATGTTGGACCGCACCTTTGGCGTGGTGCTCGACACCAGTGGCAGCATGGATCGGCTGACCTTGGCCAAAGGGCTGGGGACCGTCACGGGATACTGCGTGAGCCGTGAGGTGTCATCCGTGAGGCTGGTCTTCTGCGATGCCGTGGCCTACGACGAGGGCTACGTGGCGCCAGAAGCCATGGCAGGGAGCGTTCGTGTTCGAGGGCGTGGGGGCACGGTGCTTCAACCGGGGATCGATCTGCTCCAGGAAAGCGCGGACTTCCCAAAGGACGGCCCGATCCTCATCATCACCGACGGCGTCTGCGATCAGCTCAGCATTCGCAGAGACCACGCCTATCTGATGCCCTCGGGCGCGAGTCTACCCTTTGCTGCCCGAGGTCCCATCTTTCGGATCAAGTGATGAGCCCGCATGATTTCAAGGTGATGGTTCACGGTTCTTCTCGATCTTGAGCACGTCTCCTTCGTGCAGGGCCTGGATGGGCACCGACTGAAGCTCAAGGCCATCGGGATAGTGGATCAAGCGCAGCTTGTGGCGCAGGGATGGGGGCAGCGCCCGAAGCTCCGAGGCCGGTGTATGGGCCGGTCCCAGGTTCGTTTCGTGGATGATGAGGTCAGCGTCCGAGAGCCAGTCCAGGAGCTCGCGATCGAAGGCCGTGTCGCTGGAGTAGCCCAGCATCCGGCCTTGGTGGGACACCTTCAGGGCACAGGTGGGCACATGGTGGCGTGTGGGTCGCACCTCCACTTCGAAGGGACCGATCCGAGTCGCCCCCTGCCAGGACAGAGGACGGCCTTCGAAATAATCCTCGAAGTGCATCTCCTGGTGTTCCTCGCCGGTCCAGAGCCGTCCCATGCTGCTCCGCAGCCGATGCACCCACAACCCTTCCAGCACCTCGGGAACGGCATGAACCCGGATGCGCTTGCCTTCCTTGAAGCGTTTGAAGAACCCCACCCCCTCCAGACCGTTCATGTGGTCGCCGTGGACATGGGTCAGGAGCACATCGTCGATCCGCTCCAGCTCCACGGTACCGTGGGTGGCCTGCCGGAGCAGGCGCCGGTACATGTCGGGGCAGTCGATGGCCAGAAGGAACCCCTCGGCCCCAAGCAGGAGTGCGGAAGGCGCGTGGACTTCGGAAAACGTGTCGCCCACCCCGAGGACATGGATCTGGAAAGGGCTCATCCCTGACTCCGGCCTTGGGCGGATAATTCCACCAGGGCGCGGGCCATGCGGCGCACGGAGACCGCCGCGGAACCCTTGGGGATGAGTGGGCGCGCCGTGGCCGCCAGGGAGAAGTAGCCCTGAATGGCCGCAAAGATGGCGGAGGCCACCCCTTGGGGATCACTGCACCCGAAGTCCCCCGCCTCTGTTCCATCCTGGAGGATCTGCACCAGGAGCCCATGGAATTTGGCCAAGGTCTGTCCAAAGGCTTCGCCCACCGCGGGCTGTCGGAGGGCCTCCCCCATGAGGGCGATCCAGCAGGCGAGGGCTTCCGGATCGGCGGACTTCCCGGTGGCCAGGTGTCCATTGATGAAGGCATCCAGGGCTTCCAGTCCCGAAGTCCCCTTCAGCAGCGCACCCAGGCGCTCCGATTGCAGCGTGGCGAGGTGCTCCAAAAGGGTCAGCAGGATCTGCTGCTTGTTCTTGTAGTGGTAGTGCACCAGGCCCGGGGCAAGCCCCGCCGCCGCCGCGATGTCCTGGATGGTGGCCCCCTCGTACCCCTTCCTGGCCATGACCTGCTGGAGGGCCAAGGCAATCTGGCGGCGCCGCTCCTGGGTGTTGGGGGGATGGGCCATGGTGAGTCCTTGGTTGGTCAACCGACCAAGATTGGGTTGCGACAGGTTGGCTGTCAACCCGGAAGTTGGAGAACACCTCTGGCTGGCGGACTGAAGGCCTTGCGCCCCCTTGGTTCATGGCTTTGCCTGCACCTTCGCGCGCCCCTGGACTGCTGCAGGGTCGAGGGACCTCCTTTCGGGGGTGCCTCGCGTGACCCTTCAGACCCCCGGGGAGCAGGTCCATGGTGTGAAAGAAAGCATGGAAAAACAGGGATGGAAGGGGTGGAAGGGATAACTGACACAGGTGCATGGGCCAAGGCTCCCTCCTGAGTTGGGCCGTGGGTGATGGTCAGAACATGGAAACGGAGGCCATGGGGTGGGTGTTCATCCCTTCCACCCCCGTTCAGAACACCTCTTGGGTCAACCGACGGTGCTGAGTGCATCCTGGACTGCGCCCACGGCTTTCATGCATGGAGGGAAGGGGCTGTTCCCGAGGAAATGGACACGGCGGAGGCCAAGGCGCTGTTGAGGCGGGTGCTCCGGCAGCACCGCGTCCGCAAGGTGCTCTTCGCGGGAGGAGAGCCCACCCTGGGGGAGGATGTGGGGGCCCTGGTGACGCTCGCCCTGCGTCACCGTGCCGTGGGCCTCATCACCACGGCCCCCGCCGGAACCGGCACGCGTCCTTTCCCTGGTGAAGGCGGGTGTGGGCCTCTTCCAGGTTCCCGTGAATGGGGCGGTCTTGATTTCTATCAAGGCCCTCGCCTGCCGTGCGCGGAACACTGGCCTGGTCACGCCCCGCGGGGCTCCACCAGAGGAGAAATCATGTTCTGCAACCAGTGTGAGCAGGCGGCCATGGGCACGGGCTGTGCCGACATCGGCGTGTGCGGGAAGGACGAAGACGTCCAGTCCCTGCAGGAGATCCTGCTCTACGGGCTAAAGGGCATGGCCGCCTACGCCAGCCACGCCCGGCGCCTGGGGAAGACCGACGAGGCGATCTCGGCCTTCACCGAGGAAGCGCTCTTCGCCACCATGACCAACGTGAACTTCGATGTGCCCAGCCTCTTTGAGCTGGTGTTGGAATGCGGCAAGTACAACCTGCGGGCCATGGAGCTGCTGGACCAGGGCCATGTGGAGCGCTACGGCGCCCCGTCGCCCTTTGAGGTCAAGGTAGGCAGCCAGGCCAAGCCCGGCATCCTCATCACTGGCCACGATCTGTTGGATCTGGAGAACCTCCTCAAGCAGGTGGAAGGCACGGACGTGCTGGTCTACACCCATGGCGAAATGCTGCCGGCCTTCATGTATCCCTTCTTCCAGCAGCACCCCAACCTGGGTGGCCACTTCGGCGGCGCCTGGCAGCTGCAGAAGAAGGAGTTCGAAGCCTTTGGCG
>CAZPUI010000415.1:0-5171 GCA_964589695.1 uncultured Solibacteraceae bacterium
TTCAGGTGCTTATGTCATCCGTCCCCCTCGCCCAGGCCTCGCCTGGCGCACTCCCCTTCATCCTTGTTAAATATCTTTCCTTCTTTGATCCCTTCCATCCCTTCCATCCCTGTTCATTTCTCATTCCCAAAACCCTTCTCCAAGCAAACATCTTTGAATCCACGAAATACCCACCATCACCATCCCTGAGAACTCAAATCCCAAAAGCCGATCGGGGCCATGTTTTGCCTAGTTAGGCGCCGTCGCCCAGGCGGCCAACCTGGCCCTGAGGCGCGCTCCCTGAAAGGGTGCGAATATTCTTTAGATTGCGACCGGAAACCGCGCTTTGAATCCCCCGGTCTCGATGCCTCGAAGCGGTTGCCAGGACGGCACCGATACTTTATTTCGTGAATGCCCGTTGACCTCCTGTAGGAAGACCGTCCTGCCGCTCCCTTGGGCGGCGTCATCCCACCCGGTTTCTGGAGATTCCTCGACCCATGAGCCACCCTGAGCCCCACGACCTCGCCCGCACCTACGACGCCTTTGCGGCCACCTACGAGGCCCACCGGGGCGAATTCGAACTCGCGCCCGTGCTGGCGCCCTTCGTCGCGCGTTTCAGTCAACCGGGCACCCTCCTGGACCTGGGCTGCGGGGCCGGGGAGGGTGCGGCCGGGTACTTCCTGGCCAGGGGCTGGGAGGTCACGGGGGTGGACTTTTCCCAAGGCATGCTCGACCTCGCCCGGACCCACGCCCCCGCCCTTCGCACCCTCCATGCGGACATGCGCGAAGTTGATTTCCCAGCAGGCCGTTTTGACGCTGTGACGGCGGTGTACAGCCTCTTCCACGTCCCCCGGGCGGACCATGGTCCGCTCTTCCAGCGCATTCACCGCTGGCTCAAACCGGGGGGATGCCTCCTGTTCACCTACGCCTGCGAGGCCTACACCGGCAGCCCGGAGTTCGAGGGCCACCTGGACTTCCTGGGGGCCCAGCTCTTCTACAGCCACACCACCCCGGAATCCCTGAAGGCCGAGCTGGGACTGGCCGGGTTCGAGGTCCTGGATTTGGAGCCCCGGGTCATCGGCGGCGAGACCTTCCTGTGGGCCACCGCCCAACGCCCGCCGGACCGGCATTCCACCCCCGAGTGATCGTCCCGGACCGTGTCCCGCTCGACCGGTCAGCAGCCCCCGGCGCAGGAACAGCCCGTGGGGTCGCACTTCGACATCGGGTATTCAAAGGTGTAGGTGGTGCAGTAGTTGCTGAGGGTCTCGCACTTGGGGGCCCCCACCACCGAGGAGTTGGGCTCCGGGGGCGCGCTGAATATGCCGCCGTGCAGGGCAAGGAAGGCCAGGGTTTCCTTGGAGAGGATCAGTCGCTTCATGGGGACCTCCGTGGGGACCGCACCGGGGGCGGTCCAGAGCAGGGTCCCGGAGTCAGGATTGGAGTTGGCTTAAACCGTGCCCCCAGCTACCCCCATAGCGGTGGTGCGCACCGAGGCTGGTCCTGAACCCCCGTGAAACCCGTATCCTGGTGCATTGACCTCCCGGCCCACGAGGGTTCCCATGCCGCATCCTGCCCTGCTGCTCCTTCCCATCGTCTTCCTTCAGCCCGCCCAGGACCGGGAGCCCCAGGACTTGAAGCGGCTCCTGCAGGAACTGCGCTGGGAGAAGCGGGGGGCCCTGGCGGTGGTGGACCCCTCGGGGGAAGGCCGGATGGAAGCCCGGCTCAAGGCCCTCCTGGAGGAGGATGTCCTCCTGGAGCAGTTGCTGCCCTTCAAGACCCTGCCCTTCAAGGGGGCGGGTCAGGAGCTGGCGACGCGGGAGGGCTGGGGGCCCGAACCCCGCTGGGTCCTGCTGGATGCCAAGGGCAAGGTGCGGGCCACGGACACCACCCTGGGCACCGCCCAGGCCCTGGCGGACGCGGTGCAGGCCGGGGGCTGGATCCACCCCGGACGGGCCCTGGAGACGCTCCTGGCCCGCAGCCCTGGCCATACGGCGGCCAAGGAGGAGCTTTTGGCGGTGCGCCTCCAGGTGGCCATGGCGCGCATGCGCCCCTTCCTCCAGGAGCAACCCTCCCGGAAGCAGGATGAGCCCAGGGCCTTCACCCTCCTGCGCCCCCTGACCGAGGCCGAGGACAGCCGCATCTGGGGTCCCTCGGCCACCGCCCTGGACCGGCTCATGGCCGATCCCCAGGCCCAGGGCCGACGGGACTTCCTGCCGCTGGAAGCCAGGTTCTCCCCCCTCATGCAACGCACGGCCCGCACCCACCTCAAGGCCGTGGAGTCCCGCGTGGTTCTGGCACCGGGCCGGATCGAGCCCTGGCAGACCTGGATCCGGGTCGCGACCTGCGCGGAGCGGCTGGACCTGGGGCCCCTGCAGGAGGCCTGCCTTGCGCTCCCCGGGGCCCCCATGCCCCTCCCCCCCCAGGCCATGCTGGACGATCTGGTGGAGGCCTTTCGCCACCTGGAAGCCTGGGGCCCCCTGAGGGACTTCCTCAGGGCCTGGGTGATCCGGGAACGGGATCCCGGCAGCGAGGAGCACCGCCACATGAGGACCTATGCCCAGTTCTGGTTCAACAAGGTGCCGGGCCCCTGGAAGGGCCAGCACGGTCCCCTTCTGGAGGCCTATTTGCGCCTGGGTGAAACCCTGCCGGCGGACGCCCTGGTGGAGGAGCTGGAAACCCGCCAGGCCTACGGCAGCGTCTACGAACTGGCGGCGGGGGTGGCGGACCAGTGCGGAAAACCCGACCTGGCCCAGACCTGGAGGGACAAGGCCGCCCGCAAAGCTTCCCCAGGGGAGAAAAAGTGATGAGACACCTCGCCCTCACCCTGGTGCTGGGACTGGCTTCCCCCTTGGCAGCCCAGGTCATTGCCTATTCGGGTCCTTCCCCCACCCCTATTGGGGAGGGCCGACGCCTGGAATGGACCGTGCGGTCCACCCCCCATGGTGCGCTGGTGGTGGTGGATGACCCCGAGGCCAAGCTCTCCAAACTGCTGCAGGATGTCCTCAGGTCCGAGGAACTGGAGGATCTGGAACTCGGCCTGCATATCCTGTCCGGGAATTCCCTGGCGGAGCTGAGGACCCGTTTCGGCTGGGCCGAAGGACCGCGCTGGGCCTTCCTGGGTCGGGATTTCACGGTACGGGTTGGCACAACGGGGCCCTTCAGCGCCGACGGCCTTCGCCAGGCCCTGCTGGCGCTGCGTATCCCCAACCCCCTGAAGCTGATGACCACTTTCGTCCAGGCCCATCCCGACCGCCCGGACGCCCTGGTGGCCCTCTTCGACCTCCAGGCCCGCAAGGCCTCAAGGTCCATGGCCCCCTTCCTGAAGCCCCTGGACTCCGGGGCGACCTCGGACCTCTTCACCCTCGGGGACGGTATGCCCGTGCGCATCGCCCGACCCCGGGAACGGCTCAAGCCCCTGTCGGAGGCCGAGGATGCGCGCATCTGGGGCGACGCGGCCCGGACCCTGGTGGCGCTGTTCCGCCATCCCGCCTGGCAGCTCGCCGCCCGGGGCACCACGCCCCCCTCGGGGGCGGAATTCAGCCCCCTCATGCAGGCTGCGGCCCGCAGGATCCTGGGGGAGGTGGAGGCTGAAGTGGCGCGGCACCCCCACGACGAGGACGTCTGGCGCACCTTCGTGGCCGTGGCCCGCTGCGCCGGGAATCGGCCCCTGCCCCCCTTCCTCCGCACCCTGGAGGCCCTGCCGGGCCGCAGCCTGCCACCGGCGTCCTCCGTGCCGCACCTGGTGGAATCCCTTCGCAAGGAGCAGGCGTGGTCGGACCTTCGGGACCTGCTCCTGCCCCTGGTCCGGGAGGCCCAGGGCGGCGACAACAGCGTCCGGTTTGTGGGGAACTGGGGCACCCGGGACGATTTCTTCAAGGGCATCTGGCGCCAGAGCCTCTCCCCGCTCCTGGAGGCCCTGCTGCGCCTGAAGGACCTGGACACCGCCGAGGAGATCCTTCAAACCGCCTCCCGGCAGCATGGCACCACCCACTTCCCCACCTGGGCCAGCCAGCTCGCCCTGGCCTGCGGCCAGCGGGACCTGGCCCTGCGGTGGGCCGCCCTGCGGATCGAGGCCAAGGACAGGGAGGAGGAGTCAAGCCACAAGTAGGCATCCAGGGGCGTTCAAGAAACTGAAAACAGCGCGCCGCGCCGGGGGCGAGTGGAGCTGCGCAGAGGAACCTACGCAACCATGGTTCCCAGGGCTTTTCGACGGACCGCGATCAGGTTCAGCGACCCCGTGAAGGGGATGGGAGGGCCCCTCACGGGGTGCCACCCGGACCAGGTGCCTGCGTAACCCAGGACCCCGCCCCTTCGTATAACCTACTTCTGCGGTTGGTTTTGCCCCCTCGCACCTCATGGCCGGTGTGGCTCCCCTGGATTCTGTCGGCCAACCCTCACCCAAGGAACACGCCATGACCCTTCGGAAGGCCCTATTCATCATGACCCTTGGGGTGACCCTGCCCCTGTTGGCCCAAGGCGCCCCCCTGGCTCCGCGCATTGAAACCTACAAAAGCGTGGGGACAGTGGCGCTGAAGGCCCACATCCTCCAGCCGCCCCAGGCCTCCCCCACCCCCAGACCCGCCATCGTCCTGTTCCATGGCGGGGGGTGGAGTGTTGGGGAGCCTGAGTGGATGTACGGAACGGGCCGCCGGTTTGCCCAGCTCGGAATGGTGGCCGTGGCCGTCCAGTACCGCCTCAGCGACCAGAAGACCGTGACCCCCTTGGAGGCCATGGAGGATGCCCGGGACGCCATCCGCTGGGTGCGTGCCCAGGCTGGAACCCTGGGCATCGATCCTCAAAGGATTGCGGCCTACGGTGTGTCCGCAGGCGGGCACCTGGCGATGGCGGCCGCGACCTTGGGGCGCGGAGAGGGAGCCCAAGCGGATCTGAGCGCCGTCCCCAATGCCTTGGTGCTGGTCTCCCCGGCGGTGGCCATCGCCCAGAGCGGCTGGGTGCGGCGCATTCTCCTGGGCAGGGCCCGACCTGAAGAGATTTCTCCGGATCAGTTCCTGCGTGCCGGGCTGCCTCCGACCCTCATCTCCCAGGGGGAGGAAGACAATGTGACGCCATTCATGGGAGCCTTCCGCTTCAGCCAGAGGATGAAGGAGCTTGGCAACGTATGCGAGATCAAGCAGTATGCCGGGCTCGGCCACCTGCTCAGCCGCAAGCTGGACGAGCAGGAATCCGAATTC
>CAZPUI010000416.1:0-5169 GCA_964589695.1 uncultured Solibacteraceae bacterium
CAACGAGCTCGATCGCAAGGGCCTGGCCATGTACGGCCAGATGACCGCCGGCTCGTGGATCTACATCGGCACCCAGGGCATCGTCCAGGGCACCTATGAGACCTTCGTGGAGATGGGCCGCCAGCACTACGGCGGCGATCTCTCGGGCCGCTGGCTGCTCACCGCGGGCCTCGGCGGCATGGGCGGCGCCCAGCCGCTGGCCGCCGCCTTTGCCGGGGCCGTGAGCCTCAACATCGAGTGCCAGCAGGCCAGCATCGACTTCCGCCTGCGCACGAAGTACGTGGACAAGCAGGCCCGGGACCTGGACCACGCCCTGGAGCTGGTCAGGGAGCACACCTCCAAGCGCGAGGCGGTCTCCATCGCCCTGTTGGGCAATGCGGCGGAAGTGCTGCCGGAGCTGGTGAAGCGGGCCCAGGCGGGAGGCATGCACCCCAACCTGGTGACGGACCAGACCTCCGCCCATGACCTCATCAATGGCTACCTGCCCATCGGATGGACGGTGGAGCGTTGGAAGGCTGCCATGCAGGACCCCAGCCAGCATGCGGAACTCAAAGAGGCCGCAGGGCGCAGTTGCGCCGTCCACGTGCAAGCCATGCTGGACTTCAAGGCCATGGGCATTCCCACCGTGGACTACGGCAACAACATCCGCCAGGTGGCCAAGGACTTCGGGGTGGCCAATGCCTTCGACTTCCCGGGCTTCGTGCCAGCCTACGTGCGGCCGCTGTTCTGCGAAGGGAAGGGCCCCTTCCGTTGGGTGGCCCTCTCGGGAGATCCCGAGGATATCTACAAGACCGACGCCAAGATCAAGGAGCTCTTCCCCCAGAACACCCACGTGCACCGCTGGCTGGACATGGCCAAGGCCCGCATCAAGTTCCAGGGCCTTCCCGCCCGCATCTGTTGGCTGGGCCTGGGGGAGCGGCACCTGGCGGGCCTGGCCTTCAATGAGATGGTGAGGAAGGGCGAGCTGAAGGCCCCCATCGTCATCGGTCGGGACCATCTAGACTGCGGCTCCGTGGCCAGCCCGAACCGGGAGACCGAGGGCATGATGGACGGCACGGACGCCGTCTCCGACTGGCCGATGCTCAACGCCCTGCTGAATACCGCGGGGGGCGCCACCTGGGTGAGCCTCCACCACGGTGGGGGTGTGGGCATGGGCTACAGCCAGCATTCCGGCGTGGTGATCGTGGCGGATGGCACGGAGGAGGCTGCGAAGCGCCTGGGCCGGGTCCTCTGGAACGACTGCGGCACCGGCGTCATGCGCCATGCCGATGCAGGCTACGAATTGGCCCAGGCCACCGCCAAGGCCAAGGGACTCAAGCTGCCGATGCTTTCATGAACGTGCCGGGAAGGGCTTGGCTGTGGGGAGCGGCTCCCGGCACGTTCCTGAAGGGGGGAGGGGCTAACCTGGGTTCCCATTGTGGGACTTGGATTCCTGGGCGCGGAGGATCGGGGCAGGTGGGCATGGGAATGTCTCTGGTGCTCTCACGTGATGTCAACCATCGGCTTAGGAATCGAGCCTCCAAGACCTGCACGCCCCAAATTCTCCGTGCTTTCTCCGTGTTCTCAGTGTCCTCCGTGTTTAATTGCTTTTCATGAATATCGACCTCTCAGCTTGGAAGGGCCGCGTGGATGCCACGGAGGGAGACCTTGCCCTTCGGTGGCACCAGGTCATCCGTGCGCTGCCCGAGGGACCCTCGGAGGGGGTGGCGCTGGTGGGCTTTGCCTGCGACGAGGGGGTGCGGCGGAACCAGGGGCGCCTGGGAGCCCGAAGGGGACCTGCGGCGCTGCGTCAGCACCTGTCCAACCTCCCCGTGCGGAAATCCCGAACGCTGGTGGATGCGGGCACGGTGGACGTGGTGGATGGGGATCTGGAGGCGGGCCAGGGCGCCTATGCGCAGCGGATCACCGAGGTGCTGGACCGCGGCCTGCTGCCCATCGGGCTGGGGGGTGGGCATGAGATCGCCTTCGGCACCTGGTGCGGGCTGGCGGATCATCTGGCGCGCCAGGCGGAGGTTGCCGTCATCGGCGTCCTGAACCTGGATGCCCATTTCGACCTCCGTTCCGCGGACCAGGCCACCAGTGGCACCCCCTTCCGGCAGGTTGCCGAAGACTGCGCGCGGCGGGGCTGGCCCTTCCACTACGGCGTGCTGGGAATCAGTGCCTTTGCCAACACCGAAGCCCTTTTCCAGCGGGCCAAGGACTGGGGGGTTCGCTGGCGTTTGGACGAGGAGATGGGCATCGCGGACCTGCCTGCGACCCTGGACTGGGTGGAGGGTTTCTGCCAGCGGGTGGACCATGTCTACCTGACCTGCTGCCTGGATGTGCTGCCGGCCTCGGTGGCCCCGGGGGTGAGCGCGCCCTCGGCCCGGGGGGTCCCCATCGATGTGGTGGAAAAGGTGCTGGATCGGGTGGGCCGTACGGGGAAACTGAGGGTGGCGGACCTGGCGGAACTCAATCCCCTGCTGGACGAGGATGGACGCACCGCCCGGGTGGCCGCCCGCCTGGTGGCCCGCATCGCCGAACCCCCCTGTCTGGGAGACCTCCATGCCTGACCGTTCCACCAAGCGCCTGCGGGACACGGCCTCCGGCGCCCTCTATGCGGCGGTGAAGGAGCATATCCGGGAGCGGATCCAGCAGGGCCACTGGAAGGTGGGGGACCGCATCGCCAGCGAGCATGAGCTGGTGGCCCAGCTGGGGGTCTCCCGCATGACCGTCCACCGGGCCCTCCGGGAGTTGGCGGAGCAGGGCGTGCTCCAGAGGGTGGCGGGGGTGGGCACCTTCGTGGCGGAGGAGAAATCCCAGTCCGGGCTCCTGCAGGTGGTGAACCTGGCGGAGGAGATCCGTGCCCGGGGCCACGAACACAGCTTCGAACCCCTGATGCAGGCCCGGGTCTCCGCCACCCTGGAGGTGGCCGCCGCCCTGGGCCTGGCCACAGGGGAGAGCGTCTTCCATGTCCTGGGTCTCCATCGCGAGAACGGGGTCCCCATCCAGCTGGAGGATCGCTACGTGAACCCCCGCATGGCCCCGGCCTTCCTGGACCAGGACTTCAGGGCCCACCAGCCCGGGGAGTACCTCCTTCATCACGTGCCCCTGGATGAGGTGGAGCACGTGGTGGATGCCATTCCCGCCACCGCGGACATGGCCCAGCGCCTGGGCATCCGCCCCGGGGATCCCTGTTTGGTGCTGACCCGGCGCACCTGGGCGGCCCAGGTGCCCGTCACCTTCGTGCGCTGCATCCACCCCGGCAGCCGGTACCGCCTGGGCACCCGGTTCCAGGTGAATGGTCCCCAGGCGATGGGGTAGGGTCTTGGCCTTAGGTTTGGCGTCCGGCCGCGTGATCAGAAGGTCTTGAAGAGACCCAGCACCGCGGACACATAGGTGTCCTTGCGGACCAAGGGGCTCTGCCGGGCCTTGTCCTGGAGGGCCGTGCCCGTGAGGGCGCCGAATAAGCGCCAGCGTTGTTCCATGCGCCAGGATAGGCCGAGGCTCCCCTGGACTTCCCGCAGACCCGCCTCGGGTCGGTAGACCCGGGCCTCCCCCGGCCGCAGGCGCCGGTCCCCGCTGGCCAGCAGGGCCGCCCGCCGAGCGGCCTGGTCCGGTGTCATCCCGAAATCAAAGGCCAGGTGGGTGGCATTGCCCCAACTGGCCTGGGCCCCGAGGGTCAGGGCCACCCCAGGGCGCAGGGGAATGAAGGTGCCCGTCTCCAGGGTGGCCCGCAGTCCCGCCTCGTCCTTCAAACCTTGGGCCACCTTGAGTCCCAGGGAACCGTAGCGCGCCCGCCATGTGAGCCCACCCCCGGCCCAGAGGCTGGCGGCCCGGTTCCCCATGCCTGCCAAGGCCTCGTCCCGGCTCTCCGGGCGGCGCTCCCCCATCCCCAGGCCCACTTCAAAGGTCCAGGGCCCCTGGATCCAAGCCTTCCATCCGAGGCCCGCCCCGATGGCCACCCGGCTGGAACCGAAGTTCAGGCGCTCCTTGTACACGGCCCCCACCACGGGCAGGGCCACGATCCGCAGGTGCTCGCTGCCGGGGTACCGGGGCTGGACGAAGGTCATCAGTCCCCCCTGGAAGACCCAGTCGCGACCCGGGAGGGTCTCGCCCATCTGGCCCTGGGCCAGGAGCGAGCTGCCAAGCCCGAGCAGGATACCTGCGACCCGATGCACCATGGTTGCCTCCGTTCTTCCAATCCTCAGGTTCAGATGCTTGTGCGCAGGTCACACGTTCATCGGCATGGCAACGTTTGTCCCTTCAGGCATTGAAACACAGACGATGGGGGCAGGCCCCGCCGGCCCCCATTGTGGGGGTCGAAGGGGGGAAACCGCGAGCGCAGCGAGCGGGCAGGTCCCCCTTCCAAGGCAGGGACCACGGCGCGGCTTCCGGCCGCATCCACAAGGTTGGTTAGTGAGCACGACCCTTGGGATGCCCGGACCGGGGCGGCCACAGGAACCTCCCAGGGTTGCGCAGGAGGGCCCCCACCAGGGCCTTCCGCAGGGCCCTGCGGTTCCCCAGGTCCAGGTCCCGGGCCCCCAGGGCAAGGCGCAGGGAGAGGAGGAAGGAGACGGAGAAGTTCAGCACCCCGATGCAGGCCACCCCCGCGAAGCCCCATGCGATCCCCGACCAGGGCAGGTTGCCGACCCCGAGACTCTGGCCCATGGCCAGGGTCAGGTTGGCGGCGGAGAGGGTGACGTGCCGCACCTCCAGGGGAAGTCCCAGGAAGGCCAGGAGGGTGGGGAGGAGGCCCAGGGAGACCCCAAGGGCCACCCCCGCGGCCATGCCTGGAAGGTGACGGTCCAGGCCATGGGCCAGTTTGCGACTGCCTTGGACTCCCAGGAGGGCGTGGAGGCGGCGGCTGCGGGACAGGGCCTCCCCCAGGTTGCGGTGGGCGCTCCAGTTGTGGGTCCAGCCCCCCGCCAGACTGGAGATCCAGAGGAGCACCCCCGTGAAGGCCGCGAAGGGGAGGGTCCAACTGGTCAGGGGATGGAGGGAGGCCACCACGGCGGCGGCCTTGACGGGATCGAGGATGGAGTGTCCCAGCAGGAGGCGCCCCAGGCCTTCCAGGGCCAGGGCGACGGGCACCGCCAGCAGGAGATTGCCCAGGGTGGCCGCCACGTGACCCCGGGCAATGGCCGCCACGAGCACACATTCGTCGGCCGGGTTCCGGGGACCGTCCAG
>CAZPUI010000417.1:0-5152 GCA_964589695.1 uncultured Solibacteraceae bacterium
AACCTGAACTGAACCTCCGCCAACCCCCTACCCACACCTTTCAGCGAAGAGCCGGGGACATTCAGCTACGAGGTCGGCCGCTATAGGCTTGGATACCTCGCCCTTGGAGGTACTCTCCGGTTCAAGAGATTCTTTGGTCTTGGGTTTGGTCTCGAACTTCGCCAGGAGAAGCAACGC
Organism: uncultured Solibacteraceae bacterium; assembly: GCA_964589695.1. GTDB lineage: Bacteria > Acidobacteriota > Holophagae > Holophagales > Holophagaceae > CAZPUI01. Next base: position 178 of record CAZPUI010000417.1, read on the forward strand.
CTCCGGCCGTTCGCCTCTGGCGGCACCACTCCTCCAGAATCAACCCAAACGGTCACCCTGAATCGCCTCTGGGCCACAGCATCGCTCAATCAGACCTTTCAGCCCATCCGCCACCTCCGACCCATTGTCGGCATCCGGGTAGCCTTCGCCTTAACGAAGCACGACGTACCGCAGGGCGCGGACGGAACGACGGTCCTTTCCGGCCAACAGATAAGTGCTTTGACCAAGGATCTTGCCCGATCTCTTGCGCCCACCTACCAAGTGATCATTCAGTCTGGAATACGCTTCTAAAGCCATGGCACTTGAAGGATGGAGGGCACGACGCGATCCAGCGAAAGAGGGGATAGCGGCGTATAGTGCTGGGGAGTACCATCTCTCTTGACCCATTTTTGAATTTTCCCTTCCAATGTACTGGCATCCATTGGCTACTCCGCCGGTTAGATTTGATCGTTAGGCCCTCTTGAGGAGGCATTTCCTATGATCGGTGCAACTCTTCTTCTCCAAATCTTGGTTCTTATCATCATCCTTGTTGGTGGTCTCATCCTCCGGAATTTCCTTCCAAAGTATTTCGAGGAGAAGGCGCGCAATTTGGCCACTCGTGAAGATATTGAAGAGATTACACGACGAATAGAAACAGTCAAATCCGAGGTATCCCGGATGCAATCGGTCGACCAAGCCAAGTATTCTCTCCGCCACGCTGCCTGTATAGAAGCACTTGCGCTTATTGATGCCTATTACAGCCATATTCTTTCGGTGCCAGACTCTCTTCCACCGGTTCGACAAAGTGCCACGACTGCTGAGGCCAGGGCCTGTCACAATAGGCTCATCCTTTCTTGTGGCAATCCTCGAGTACTTGACCTTTTTGCAACAATTATGTTCGGCCCTTCAGATGCCTCGGCACTCCGCCCACCAACTGATCTTCTTAACGATTTCCGAAACATGGTCAGAGATGAGCTTGGTTTTGGCGAGGCGCTTCCTCTTGATCGCGAAAAGGCCTGGTTCGGCAGATTTAGCGCCGATCCATCAATACAAGTGCAGCAAGTTCCAAACGAAGAACGGTTGGCCTAACCCCTCATTCAACTCGGACCCAACCTGCACTGGCAAAACCAATGACTCTTGCCCGTGAATTCGCGTCTCTGCTGAACATTCGGCCGCAGGCTGGGCCGGTTAATAGCGAGGATTTCGTGCGTCCACGTTAGGGCACACCTTTCCCAACCTGTTTGAACGGAAGGGTGAAATCCTGTGATGAGCCTAGCCGATGCGCGGCGAGTGCCCGATGGTCACTCTTAAGAACCATGTTTGCAAAGGGATAGGAAAATCAAACGGCCAAAACGCTGGAGGGCGAAAAGACAAAGGGTGGTCTTGGGTGGGGTGGTCGGTCTGGCTGAGGCACTGAACTGGGTCAGAGTGGAAACGATCATGGGGATTCTCCTAGGGTCGCAACCTTCATGCTCGACGACTTCCTGGCCCTACTTCCTGCGCTGCGCGGTGGTGTCCTAGACTGGGGCCTCTCCCGCTCCCGAGGCCCCGCGATGAAACGCATTGGAAGGCTGCTTCTACCCATGGGAATCCTTGCGGTGGCATGCCTGCTTCTCTTTCCCCCCTGGTACGGAATGGATCAAGGTTCCGGGGGCCGCCGCCACGGATTCCTGGGCTACCGCCCCCGCTGGGCGGCTCCCTCGCCGGAGGAGGTGCGCCAGCTGTTGTCCAAACGCTACCCCGAGGCGGTCCATGAAATCAGGGTCGAGGCCTGCCGGGCGCGCATCAACGGCCTGCGTCTGGGCATGAACCTGGCCCTTGCGGCCTTGGCCATGGTCCTTGGGGCGGCTTCCCTCCGGTCCAAGGGAAGGTGATCCCGGTGGCCGACCATGTGCAATACAACCAAGCCCTTTGGAATGCCCAGAGTGCGGAGTACCAGCGCCGTCACGCCCAACAGCTGCCCACGATGGAGCCCACCTGGGGGGTCTGGAGCTGGCCGGAATCGGAGCTGCAGGTGTTGGGGGAAGTGGCCGGCTGCGATGTGCTGGAGCTGGGATGCGGCGGCGCCCAGTGGTCCATCGCCCTGGCTCGCCGGGCGGCCCGGGCGACGGGACTGGATGTTTCCGAGGCCCAACTGGCCTTTGCCCGGAGCTTGGTGGCAGGAGCTGGCGTTCCGGTTCGCCTCGTCCAAGGCGACGCAGAGGCGCTTCCCTTCGCGGACACCAGCTTCGATGTGGTGTTCTGTGACCATGGAGCCATGTCCTACTGCGATCCAAGCCGCATCGTTCCTGAGGTGGCCCGGGTCCTCCGCCCAGGTGGTCGATTCGCCTTCAACATGGTGACGCCTCTCTTGGACATGTGTTTCGACGACGCCCTGGGAGGCCCTCGACCCAATTTGGTCCGGGATTACTTCGGGCTGGACCGGATTGAGTCCGACGAGGGTATTTCCTTCCAGCGCACCTACGGTGGGTGGATCCGCCTCTTCCTTAGCCACGGTCTGGCCATCGAGGGTCTACTGGAGCTTCAGGCCCCTGAAGGCGCCCAGTCCACCTATAGGCCGGAAGCCGATCAGCATTGGTGCAGGCACTTTCCGTACGAACACATCTGGCGACTTCGGAAGGCGCCCTGAGGCGGATCGGGCCCTCGCCACCTTTTCAGCACTAAATACCTACACCTCCCTTCGCCAGGGCTCCAGGCTGTCCAAGGTGCCTCCGGTGATGAAGGTGTCCACCAGATACTTGTTGCTCCACATGCCGCGGATGAAGCTCCCTTCCACGGTGCTGACCTCGTCGAGGCGGCGGAGCTGATCGGTGTCCAGGGTGAGGGCCAGGGCGGCCAGGTTGTCCGCCAGTTGGGCGGGCCTGCGGGCCCCCAGGATGGGAATCACGAGACCCTCCCGCTGCCGGAGCCAGGCCAGGGCCACCTGGGCGGGGCTGTGTCCCGATTCTGCCGCCACGGCCTGAACCACGGCCAGGACCTGCGCCGTGCGGGGATCCGCCAGGCGACGGGCCACCCAATCCGCCCGGCCCGAATCGGGATCGGCGCCCTGGAACTTGCCCGAGAGGATGCCCACCGCCAGGGGGGACCAGGCCAGGAGTCCCAGTCCCAGGGAGCGGGCCATGGGGGCCAGCTCCCGCTCCACATCCCGCTGCAGGAGGCTGTACTCCACCTGGATGGCGCAGAAGGGGTTCCATCCCCGCAGTTTGGCCAGGGTGGTGGCCTGGCTCACCATCCAGGCCGGGGTGTCCGAGGCCCCCACGTGAAGGATCTTCCCCGCGCGGGTGAGGTCCTCGAGCCCCCGCATCACCTCTTCTGGAGCCGTGCTGAAATCCCAGATGTGCACCCAGAGCAGGTCCAGGTGGTCCGTGCCCAGGCGTTTGAGGCTGGACTCCACGCTCTGGCGCATGGATTTGCGATGGTTGGCCCAGGCGTTGGGGTCGCCCCCCCGCAGCGCCAGGGTGTACTTGCTGGCCACCACCCAGCGGTCCCGATCCCCGCGGATGAAGTCCCCCACCAAACTCTCGCTCTCTCCGCCCTGGTAGTTGTTCGCCGTGTCGATGAAATTGCCCCCAGCCTGGGCGAAGGCCTCGAAGATGGCCCTGGAGGCTTCGGGACCCGCGGACATGGGTCCCCAGGCCTGCCCGAAGGTCATGGACCCCAGACAGACCTCCGAGACCCGCAATCCCGTGTCCCCCAAGAATCGATAGCGCATGGCAGCTCCCCTTTAGCCTGGCCCTTCGATGCCCGAGGGACCCTGCCATTCCAGGGAGGATCAGCGCATTCGGCCCAAGGCTTTCTGGGCCAGGCTCCGGGCGTGGGGCCGCGTGAAGCGGAGGTCGGGGGACCCGGGGATGGGCTCCAGCGCGCCCACGGCCAGGGCGTGCTCCAGCACCTTGCGGTGGGCTTCCCGCTCCCAGGCCAGCAGGTCCCCGGTGAAGAGGCGCGGGGGACCCCAGCCCAGGGCCACCTCCCGCACGTGCTGGAAATGGAAATCCAGGAGGGCCTGGACATCCTCCACCGCAAGGGATCGTGTGCTGCTTCCAGGAGGCGTGGGGAAGGGCTCGAAAGGGAGGTTGTCAGGGCAGGGTCAGGGTGTCGTGGGCGAGGATGAGCTTGCCTTGGATGGGGACCCCGTGGGGACAGGCCCCCACGCAGGGGCCGGGGCAGGTGGCGCAGGGGGAGGCGTCCAGGGACCCCAGGGCGGCGTAGGCGGTGAGGGCGTGCTTCTCCATGTGCTTGGCCTGGTAGTAGTAGTCGTAGCGCATGATGGTGCTGATGGGCAGGCCCTTGGGGCAGCTGGCCTCGCAGTCCGAGCAGGCGTGGCGGCAGTAGTTGGTGCCCGCCAGGTCCGAGAGGTCCTGGAGCAGGGCCCGGTCCTTCAGCTTCGTCGATTGCCCCGACAGGGCCAGAAAGGCTTCCAGGTCCTCGAAGGTGTTGATCGTGGGGCAGACACAGTGCACCGCGGGGTGGTCCAGGCAGAACTTGATGGCGGCGGCTCGGGAGGCTTCAGGTCCCGCGACCTTGTGCTTCTTCAGGAAGGCCTGGGTCTTTTCCGCGCGCTCCTCCGCCTGGCGGATGAGCACCTTGAAGGCCTCCGGGACCTCCTTGTTCTCCTTCTTGTAGCGCTCCAGGCGGCTGGCGATGAGCTCCTTGTCCGGCTGGATGTAGAAGGCCGGGTCCATCTTCATGAGGGTGGCGCCCATGTTCTTGGCCTTGCAGGCGGCCAGGATCTTCTCCCCCATGTCCGTCTTCAGGTAGTTGTAGACGAAGAGGGCCACATCGAAGCGTCCGTCCTCCGCCGCCGCCAGGAGGGTGGTGTCCATGGGGTCGTCGAGCTTGCCGTAGAGCCCCAGGTCCGCGCCGTGGTTGGAGAGGCCGCTGAAACGCACCCGCCCCTCGGCCTTCAGGTCCCGGATGGCCTCGTGGTAGGCCTCGTGCACAAGGGTCCTGGCCAAAATAACCTGGCCAATTGCGCACGGCGCCGGCCAAGCCAGAC
>CAZPUI010000418.1:0-5151 GCA_964589695.1 uncultured Solibacteraceae bacterium
CGGGCCGCATCTACGCCGCCGGAAATTCCCAGGAGGTGCTCCGGTACGACCCTGGGCGTCGCACCCTGGAGCGCTTCCCCGTGGCGGTGGGACTGCCCTCCCGGCGCATCCTCCGCCTGCTCCTGACCCAGGATGGCACCCTCTATGTCGCCACCGCCGGAGCGGGTCTGCTGAAGTCCGACACCCGTGGGCCGAGGCCCGGCTTCGTACGGGTCCCCCTACCCGGAGCCGCCGCCACGGAGCGGGTTTCCGATCTCGCCCAGGACGCCCAGGGAAGGATCTGGGCTTCCACGAGCGCGGGCTTGATGCTCCAGGAGCCCACAGGCTGGCGGCGGTTCACCCAGGCCGACGGCCTCCGCCACGATCGCATCAGCTACGCGCGTCCCACCCCGAAGGGCGAACTGATCATCACCTACTTCGAACCCCTGGGATTCACCCGGGCCCGCTGCGTCCAGGGTCGTCTCGAGATCCTGGCCCACCACGACCGCGACCTTGGACTGACCCAGGACGCACTGTTCCTGGCCAGCGAGGACCAGGCCGGCCGCCTGTGGGCTGGGGGCGCCAAGGGCATCGACATCCTGACCCCCCAAGGCCTCGAGCACTTTGGTCAACCCAATGGGCTCCCCAGTGACGACTGCCTGGCCATGGCCTATCTGGCGGAAGCGGATGGCAGGGTCTGGATAGGCACCTCCGCAGGCCTGGTGCGCTTCGACATGACGCGGTACCAAGGCCTGGTCCCCCCCCCGATCTCGATCTTTCACACGCTCAGGCTTGGGCGGCATGCCCTGGATCCAGACACGCGCCTGCCGGTTCGGGTCCCCAGGGCGGACGGCACCCTGGAAGCCACCTTCGCCAGCATCTCCCACCTTGGTGATGGACAGATCGAGCACCAGATCCGCCTGCGGGGCCTCGGCGAGGATTGGCACGAGGCGAATACCCGCACGGTCCGCTATGCGGCCCTGGAGAAAGGGAGCTACACCCTCCAGGTCAGGGGCAGGGTGGGCCGAGGCGCCTGGGGCCCGGTCAGGGAGTTCCCCTTCGAGATCCTTCCAGCCTGGTGGCAGACCTGGTGGGCCTTCCTGGCCTATGGACTCTCCGGGATCGGAATGGTCCTGCTGTTCGTCCGGTGGCGCGTGCGAACACTGCGGGTGCGCAACCTGAAACTCAATGCACTGGTGCGAGCCCGCACGGCGGACCTCCAGTCCACCAATGTCCTGCTCCAGGACGCCCTGGCGGATCTGCGGGTGGCCAAGGAGGCCGCCGAACAAGCCAGTCGGTTCAAGTCCACCTTCATCGCCAACACCAGCCACGAGCTGCGAACCCCCTTGAACGCCATCCTGGGATTCCTCCAGCTCCTGAGCCAGGGGAGGGTGCGAGAACAGGACCGACGCCAGTACCTGCAGATCATCCTCCAGGCCTCCCGGACGCTGCTCCAGACCGTCAATGACCTGCTGGACCTGAGCCGGATCGAGGCGGGGGTGATGGACATCCAGACCCTGCCCTTCGACCTGCGGGAGGTGGTGGAGGAGGCGCTCTCCCTTCTGGGTCGGCGAGCCCAGGAAAAGAACCTCACGATGCTGGCGGACCTGGATCCCGCCCTGCCAGGGGAACTGCTGGGGGATCCCCACCGGCTCCAGCAGATGCTGGTTAACCTGCTGGGCAATGCCGTGAAGTTCACCTCCAGCGGTGTGATTCGGTGCCAGGTGGAGGTCCTGAACCCTGGAGAAGATAGTCTGAGCATCAAGGTCTCCATCCAGGATACGGGGGAGGGCGTGCCCCCCGAGGTCCTTCCAAGGCTGTTTCACGCCTACACCCAGGCAGAATCCTCGGCCAAGCGCATGGGGACTGGGCTCGGGCTGTCCATCACCCGGCAGCTGGCCAGCCTGATGGGGGGCGACACGGGTGCGGTGAGTCAGCTCGGGAAAGGTTCCACCTTCTGGTTCACCTTCGTGGCTCGGGCCCAGAAACCCCCGCCGGAGGAACGCCCCCTGGCGGGCCTCTCCGTGGCGATTTCCATCGAGAATCCGTGGCTGCGGGAGGCGATCCAGCGCCACGTGGAGCGTTACGGTGGGCAGCTTGCCGGCCCTGGCGCGGACCTGGGCTTCTCGGACCGCACGGACACGCCCCTTCAGAACCAGGTCCAGGACCTGGTGGTGCTCGCACCCCGGGGGCAGGAATCCACCATCCCCGAGCCCTTCAAGCGGCTGCCGTGGCCTTTCGGCGAAACGACCTTCCTCCGAGCCTTGCGCGCCCAGGACATGGGAAGCGAAGGGGCCGTCGCCCCCGAGGATCCCCCGAGCCTGGAGGAACTGACAGGGCATGTGCTCATGGCGGATGACAACCCCTCCAACCGCATGCTGGTCAAAGCCTTCCTGGACCGGTTGGGACTGACCTCCGTGCTGGTGGAGAACGGCCAGGAAGTGCTCCTGGCGCTGGACCGCGCCTCCTTCGATCTGGTCATCCTGGACTGGAACATGCCCACCATGAACGGGCCCCAGACCTTGGCCGCCCTCCGGGAACGGTACTCCGCCGCCAACCTGCCCGTGCTGTTGTTCACCGCCACCTCCCTGGACAGCCTCAGCCGCGGCTCAGACTTGGGTGGATTCGACGGCTTCATCACCAAACCCGTGGACTTCGACCAGTTCCGGGAGGCCTTGGCAGCGCATCTCCGGAAAAAGGGGCAGAGCTGCCTGGATCATGACCGCCTGTCGAGCCTTGAAAAGGTCCTGGGAGGTCGGGACGGCATTCTGGAGATCGTCAGGATGTTCATGGACGATTCGCCGGAGCGCCTCCAGGCCATCGGCCAGGCCCTCGAGGCCGCCGACCGGGCCCTGGTGAAGCACCACGCCCATGACCTGAAAAGCAATGCCGGTACCCTGGGGTTTACGGCCCTGGCACAGCGCGCCGCATCCCTGGAGGCCATGGCGGAGACGGCCGCACTGGACGTCATGGCGGAGGTCCTCCAGGACCTCAGGACCGCCGTTGTGGAGAGCACCCTGGCCCTACAGACCCATTTCGGGCTCAAAACAAGCGGTCCTGAAACCAAGAACCGACCGCATCCATAAACGTCACCTTCGGCGGATCGTAGGGCCCCCACGGAGGAAAACGCCATGGTGCATCGGGTGGGGAAGTATGGGTGCCGAGGAATGCTTTGCCTCCTGTCCCTAATGTGGGCGGGCGCGAACCTGGCCTGCATGCGGGTCCAGATGAAGGAGACGGCCCTGTTCATGCACATCAAGGGCAAGGCGCACCCCAGTCCCGAGGCCTCCGTGGAGCCGGTGCAGCTCCAGGCCCCCGGTGGCATCCTCCTCAACGGATTCTTCCTCACCCACCCCCAGGCACGGGCCAGCATCCTCTACACCGGTCCGAACCAGGGGACGGCCGAAGGCATGCTGCCCTTCCTGAAGGAATACCGGGACCGCCAGCGGGTCAACGTACTGATGATGAACTACCGGGGCTATGGCTTCAGCACCGGAAAGACCAGCTGGGATTCGCTCCATGCGGACGGCCGCGAGATCCTGTCCTGGCTCCGGCAGCGTTCGGAGGCCAAGGACCGCCCCGTCCTGCTCCACGGCTGGTCCCTGGGCAGCTTCGCCGCCGCCATGCTCGCGGCTTCCGACCCTGTGGATGGCGTCATCCTCCAGGGTTCGGGCACCAATGCCACCGAATGGATTCGACTCCAGACCCCCTGGTACGCCAAGCCCTTCCTGCGGACCACCCTGGAAGGACGGCTCCAGACCATGGACAGCCGGGACTGGGTCAGGAAGAGCCGGGCCCCACTCCTGGTCCTCGTCGGCAGGCGCGATGAATCGGCCCACTGGACCATGTCCCGCGCGCTCTTCGAGGCCTCGCCTTCCGAGAAGAAGCGGCTGCTGGTGATCCCAGAGGGCCGCCACAACGATCTCCATCGATTTCCAGCCTTCCATGACGCGATCGATGGCTTCCTGAAAGACACCCTGGCCCAGGGCCCCGCCTGATTTTTCGGCGCCCTGCGCGGCCCCTATGCCCCCAGCAACTGATTCCGCTTGGCCACCAGCAGGTCCACCACCGCGGGATCCGCCAGGGTGGTGGTGTCCCCCAGGTTCTGGAAGTCCCCTTCGGCGATCTTCCGCAGGATCCGCCGCATGATCTTGCCCGAACGGGTCTTGGGCAGCCCCGGGGCCACCAGGATGATGTCCGGCGTGGCGATGGGTCCGATGTGGTGGCGGGCCTCGTTGCGCAATTCACCCACCAGCTCGGGGGTCTCCTCCCAGCCTTCCTTGAGCAGGACATAGGCGAAGATGCCCGTGCCCTTGATGTCGTGGGGATAGCCCACCACGGCGGCCTCGGCGCAGGCGGGATGGGTGACCAGGGCACTCTCCACCTCGGCGGTGCCCAGGCGGTGACCGCTCACGTTCATCACATCGTCCACCCGGCCCGTGATCCACCAGTAACCATCCTCGTCCCGGCGGCAGCCGTCCCCGGTGAAGTAGTAGCCGGGGTAGGGCTTCAGCTAGGTCTCCAGGAAGCGGTCGTGGTCGCCGTTGATGGTGCGGGCCATGCTGGGCCAGGGGCGCTTGAGGGCCAGGATGCCCGTGACGCCGTTGCCCAGGAGCTCGTTGCCCTTGTCATCCAGCACCACCGGCTCGATGCCGAAGAAGGGAAAAGTGGCGCTGCCGGGCTTGGTGGGGGTGGCGCCGGGAAGGGGCGTAATGCAGATGCCGCCGGTTTCCGTTTGCCACCAAGTGTCCACAATGGCGCAGCGGCCCTCCCCCACCACGTGGTGTTACCAGCGCCAGGCCGCGGGGTTGATGGTCTCCCCCACACTGCCGGGGATGCGCAGGCTGCTGGGGTGGGACTTGGTGACTAATGCATCCCCTTCCCGGGCGATGGCCCGGATGGCGGTGGGGGCGGTGTAGAACTGGGGGATCTTCAGCCGCTCCACCATGTCCCAGTAGCGCCCCGCATCGGGGTACGTGGGCAGGCTCTCGAACATCACGGTGGTGGCGCCATTGGCCAGGGGGCCGTACACGACGTAGGTGTGCCCCGTCACCCAGCCGATGTCTGCCACACAGGCGTAGATGTCCCCGGGGCGCCAGTCGAAGACCATCTCATGGGTGAGGGAGGCCATGAGCAGGTGGGGGGCAATGCCGGAAAGGACATTCAGGGCCA
>CAZPUI010000419.1:0-5146 GCA_964589695.1 uncultured Solibacteraceae bacterium
ACTGCTTCACCACTTCCACCCGGCGGTTCTTGGCCCGGCCTTCTTCCGAGCGGTTGTCCGCCACGGGCTTCTCCTGGCCCCAGCCCTTGGCGCCCATGCGGGAGGCGGCCACGCCCTTGGCGGCCACAGCGGCCATCACGGATTTGGCGCGGTCCTCGCTCAGCTTCTTGTTGCCTGCGGGGGTGCCTTTGTCGTCCGTGTGGCCTTCGATGCTCACCTTGAGGCCCGGCTGGCCTTTCAGCAGTTCGGCAATCTGGTCCACGATCCCCATGCTCTCGGGCTTGATGGTGGCCTTGCTGGTGTCGAACAGGATGTCCAGGGCGATGTAGCCGTCCTTGGCCAGGGCGTCCGCCATGGCGGAGGCGGTGATCCCCTGGACCATGGCCTCCTCCTCGAGGGCCCGGACTTCGTAGTTCTCGCCGTTGTTGAAGGACCAGCAGAGGAACCACACCGTCTTTCCGTTCTGGGTGGCCTTGCCGTACATGTGGTACTCGCCCCCCAGGAATTCCTTGCGCCCCGCCGGCTCCGTGGGGCCCTGGAAGAGCACGGTACCACCGGCCGCCTTGAGGGCATTGGCCAGGTTGCGGCAGAGCTGGAGGGGGCTGGCGAGGACAGTCCCCTCGCTGCGCCCGTGGTTCCGTTTCGTGAAGCGGCCCTCCCGGGTCACCCACTTCTTGCCATCCCACATGTCATGCGCATCGAATTCCTTGGTGACGGAATCGGACTCGTTATCCAGGGCGTAGTAGCCGGGGAAGACGGAGAAGCTGGCGGCCCCCGTGGCCTTGGGCTGCTGGGCCACCAGGGCGGGAACGACGAGCAGGGAGAGGAAGGCGGTGCGGATGTGCATGGGGGGTCTCCATCAGTGGGATGGGTAAGCATAGGTGTGCCGACCATGGAAACGCTAGGTCCACCACCCAACAAGGGGATGGGTCCACCCAACCCTCGATGTCCCCGTTCGGGGGGGGGCCCAGCCAGGTCTCAATTGAGAGCGGAGACAACCCTTATGCAACGTCACTGGAGCGAACCCAGCGTGTGGCGTGTGCCCCTTACGCCACAGCCCTCCGGCGAATTTCTGCGAGAACTCCAAACAGAGTCTCCACCTGTGGCGGATTGAAGACCCCCTCCACGCCCATGGGGTTGATGTCCGTGTAGGGAGACTCATAGAGCAGCGCCGGGTCCAAGGCACCGTGTTCGGTGAGGTGGTTGATCACCGTCTCCAAGAAATCGATCTGGTTGGCGTTCAAGGTTGAGCCCTGGAGGAACTCGGCAAAGGCAGCTTTCGCCGCTGCTCGGTCCAGACCGGTGAGCGAGCGCACGAAGAGCCCAAGTCCATGGCTCTCCTGCTTGGCCTTTTCCAGCTCATCCTCACTGCCAAGACCGGCTTCTCGAAGCATCCGCTCCAGCTCTTCTAGATCCATGGCCGTGAGGGGCTCGTTCATGCGCAGCCGGTGGATGGTGAAGTGGTGCTCGTGGGCCAGGAGGAACTGGCGGGCCTTGGCGCGGAAGCGCTCCATGTTGACGCCCATGGGGACATAGACCGGATCGGAGATCTTCTCTTCGCCCAGTTCGTCCGTGAAATCGGTGTAGAGCACCTTCCGGTCCACACGATCCATGAGCTTCACCAGATCCCGCAGCTTCCGACGGGCCTGCTCAAGCATGGACATGGTGAGCCCCTCCCACCAAAGGTCCGAGCAGATGTCCTGGATCAGCTCCATCTGGGCCGCCACCATGGGGATGTTGCCCTTCAGCGCGAGCGCGTGGGCGATGGCGACCATCCGATCCTGAAGCCGCTCCCAGCCAGTGTCCTTTCGCAACACGGCGAGCTGAAGGTTGAGCACCAGTAGATCGAAACGCTTGGCTTCCTCGCCTCCATCCTCCAGTCCAGTGGGAAGACCACCCAGGATCTTGATGGCCTCCGGTGTTTCCATGACTGATGCAGCATTCCACGTTTCTAGCTGCGAGAACCTCTCCACCAAGCGAAGGTGCGGGCGCACTAAAAATGAGTCGGGGTTGAGAGCCGTCACCTGTTGTTGAAGGCATTTGGCCGTCTCATCCCTTAGTGTCCACTCAGATTCATTCCCGCCCTCGCACACGCGATCACCCAGGGCCTTGTCCAGCCCGAGGACCAGCTCCGTGCGGGCACGGAAGAGCTGCTGTCCCAGGCTGTCCGGTAGGGGCGAGGGCTTGGGGTTCGGGTTCTGACGGAAGAACTCGAAGTTTTCGAAAAAGTCGAAGATCAGGAAGTGGCTCTTATCCATGCCGGGGCCGAAGAGGTCCGGGCAAAGGCGTGTACCCCGCCCGATCATCTGCCAGAACTTGGTCTTCGAGCGCACCGGCTTGAAGAAGGCGAGGTTCAGAACCTCGGGCACATCAATCCCCGTGTCCAGCATGTCCACGGAGACGGCGATGTGGGGCGGTTGGTTGGCTTTCGAGAAGGCATCGATCAGGGTCTGCGCGTAATTGATCTTGAAATCAATCACCTGGGTGAAGTGGCCTTTTAGGTGGGGGAAGAGCACATCGAAGCGTTGGACGATGAACTCGGCGTGGGAGTGGTTTCTCGCAAAGAGGATGGTCTTCCCCAGTCGGTCTCCACCTTCCACCTTGAGGCCGTGTTTCATGACATGGCCCAGCACCTTGTCCACGGTGTCGGCGTTGAACAGCCAGTCGTGGAGGGCATTTCCAGGAACAGAGTCCGGCACTTCGCCGTCCTCCCATTCCAGGGCATCCCAGGCGTCCTTCTCCTCTTCGGAGAGCTGGTCGTACTGGATGCCCTCGCGGTGGAACTTCAGGGGCACCTCGCGGCTGCGGTACTCCACCAGGTAGCCGTCCTTGATGGCCTCCTCCAGTTCGTAGGCATCCGTGGGAACGCCCTTCTCCAGATCGAAGAGCCCATAGGTGTCCCGGTCCACCTCGTCCCGTGGCGTGGCCGTAAGGCCCACCAAGTAGCTGTCGAAGTGGCGGAAGATGGCGCGGTACTTCTGATACACGCTGCGGTGTGCCTCGTCGATGATGATGAGATCGAAGTGGCCCGGCCCGAAGCGCCGCTGCCCATCCGTTACTTCATCGATGAGGCCCATCATTGTGGGATAAGTGGAGACGTAGATGCGGCCTTCCGTGTCCTTGTCCGTCACCAAGTTCACCGGATTATTCTCGGGCAGGAATTTCTTAAAGGCGTTGATAGCCTGGTTCACCAGGGCCACCCTGTCCGCCAGAAAGAGGATCCGCTTCGCCCAGTTACAACGCATTAGCAGATCGCAGAGGGCAATCACTGTGCGGGTCTTTCCCGCCCCCGTCGCCATGACCACAAGGGCCTTGCGGTGGTTTTCCTTTTCGAAGGTCTCGCAAATACGCCGGATGGCCCGGTGCTGATACGAACGCTCCACGATGACGGTGTTGATTTCCGCCTCCCCCAAAGGCTTGCGTCTGGTTCGACGCTGGATCGTCAGCTCCAGTTCTGACCTAGTCAGGAAGCCCTGAACCTCTCGGGGTGGGTGCTGGGTATCGTCCCAGATCCAGTGATCGTACCCGTTGGAGTAGAAGATCACGGGGCGCTGGCCGAACATCCGCTCCAGGCCGTCTGCGTAGAGCTTGGCCTGCTGCTTCCCTTCCTGGGGGCTCTTGGAGGTGCGCTTGGCCTCGACCAGAGCGAGGGGTTTGCCATCGCTGCCCCAAAGCACATAGTCCGCGAAACCCACGCCGTTCTCATTGGGGAAGGGCCGGATTTCCAATTCCCGGTCACGATCCTGATCCAAGGGCCAGCCCGCCTCCTTCAGCAGAAGGTCGATGAAGAAGGCGCGGGTTTGGGCCTCAGAATAATCGTGGGTATCCGGCACCTCCTGGTTTTGGGCCTTGACCTGGGCGACCTCCGCCCTCAGCCGCTCCAGTTCAGCATCCAGATTCACGCGCGCCTTCTGGGCAGCGGCCAGGGCTTCGTCTTTCTCCGCTATCTCCTGGTTCAGCCGCTGGAGCTGGGCCAGGGATTGCGCCGCCACCTGGGCCGCTGGAGGTGGAAGCTCGCTTGCCCGGAACGCCAAGTCCTCAGAGGGGCGCGCTTCCCGGGCATAGGTCCTTGCGAGCCAAAAACCAAGATGGAAGAGATCCCGCACAGCGGCGACCGCATCCTCCACCCGCACCGGCTTGGTACTGTGCACTGCCAGGTTGCCCAGATCCTTGATGAGCTTGGCCTTCGCCACCAGGCGCGATTCCAGGAGGGCCTGGAAGGTAGGTTCAAAGATCAAGGCACTCAGATGGTCCTGGTAGGGCTTCCGGAGCGAGCCATCGTGCTCGTAGAGCCACGTCACCATCAGTTCCAGTGCCCGTCGTGAATAGAAGCACGCCGTGCGCGGATCCCCCATCACCAGGGATTCTGCTTTGGTGGCAGAACCCGCGATCTGGGGCCATTCGGGCTGGAGGAAGGCGAAGTGGGTCATGTCTAGACCGATCAAGAGGTTTGGACACAAAAGGAAAAATTTGGAAATACTGTAAAAAAAAGAGTTAGACGTCTATATCACGGTCCCTAAATCAATTTTTCAAAACTCGTCTGAAGGAATCTGTGCTTTAGGAGTCACTTTCCACCTGGCCCACCGGCGGGTTCCTTGCAGGGTGATCTTGCCTTCCTCTTTAAGCTCGTAGAGCAACCCTCGGATTTTGTGCTCCGGAAGAGCTGGAAGCACTTGTGCCAGTTCAGACAAGGGCGAGCCAAGGTTTTCCTGCCCTTGGAGGTGCTGCAGTAGGAGCGCCTTGTTCGTCTCATGATCCAGTCCTCGCTTTCGCGTGTGAGTGCCTTTGGCTCCCATGGACGCATAAAGCGCCTTGGAGAGGACATACCGCCGAGAACGGCCATGCCCCAAAGGTTCCAAGGCCCCGGCCTCCAAAAGCCCTGGGAGCCGTTCCTTCATAGACTGTGTCAGGGGCTTGTCCTTATGCAGACTTTCCAGAACCAGGAAATCCAGCGTGGAGAAGGCCTGAAGGCGTGCCTCGCCGACCCTTTCCAGGAATCGCACCATGGCCGGGTATTGCACGGTCCCTGGAAGGAGTAGTCGTACTTCATGGGCCGAAGAGCCCGTGAAATCAGGCAGACGCTTCCCCTGGCGGATGGCACTCTCCACCATCAGGTTCACACCCTGGCCAGAGCGTTCAATCAGGC
>CAZPUI010000420.1:0-5131 GCA_964589695.1 uncultured Solibacteraceae bacterium
CCCCCCGCCGCCAGCAGGATGTCCCGGCGGAAGGTGGCGAAGGCCCCGGACACGATGAAGAGCATCCCCATGCTGGCCAGGCCCACCCGGCCGTACAGGAAGGCCCGGAAGTATTCCATGATCTGGAACCGGGCCAGCCAGGAATCCGGCAGGTAGATCCCGCGGATGCCCTTGGGGGTGACCACGCAGCCATTCACGGGGCGGATGATCCCCCCCACGGCGATGACATTGGGCTGGTCCATGTAGGGCCGCACCACCCGCAGCAGGGAGTCGTTTTCCAGCAGGCTGTCCCCGTCCATGGTGCAGATCAGGGGGTACTGGGCGAAGTTGAGTCCGCAGTTGAGGGCGTCGCTCTTGCCCCCGTTCTCCTTGTCCACGACGAGCAGGTTGGGCACGAAGGCGCTCTCGTAGATGGCCCGGATGGGTTTGGTGGGCAGCAACTGGCGAATGACCCGGTTGGACTTGTGCATCCGGAAGGCCTTCACCAGGATCTCCACGGAATCGTCCTTGGATCCATCGTTCACCACGATTACCTGGGTCTGGGGATAGCGCAGGGCCAGGAGGCTGCCCACGCTCTTTACGACGCCGGCGGATTCGTTGTAGATGGGGCAGATGAGGCTGATGGGGCGGTAGTGGTTGGTGCCGAAGATCTCCTCCAGGGTGTCCGTCTCGGCCCGGGCCTGGTACTCCCGGATGACCCCGAAGGCCTTGAGGATGAAGGCAAGCTGCAGGCCATTCATCAGCAGGAAGTACCCCAGGATGCCGATCTGGTAGGAATCCAGGAGCAGGTTCACGACTGCCTTCCCTGCTGGAGCCACTCCAGCCGTTCGGCGGCCATGTCCCGGGCGTAGGGATCAGCCTCCACATCAGAGGCGACCTCCGCCAGGACCCCGGCCCCCTCCTCCCCCAGGCTGGCCAGACCCAATCCCGCATGGCGTCGGATCTCGAAGACCCGATCCGTCAGCCGCGCCTTCAGAAGGGGCAGGGCGGCCTTGCCCCCCAGGGGCGCCAGGGCCACCGTGGCCCGAAGGCGCACCGCCTCCTGGGCGTCCTCGGAAAGCTCCGCCACCTTGGCAAAGGCCAGGGGGTCGCCGAGGCTCTGAAGGGATTTAATGGCCGAACACTTGAGATCCAGGACCTCGCTGTCCAGCAGGCCCAGGAGGATGTGCAGCGAATCGGCATGGCGGTGGGAGCCCGCCAGCAGGGCGTACAGGGTCCAGCCGTCGGGATCCATGGACGGGGGCAGGAGGAAGTCCTGCATCCAGGGCAGCAGTTCGGCTCCGAACTGTTCCAGGGTCACCATGACCCGCTCCCGCTGGAAGTGGTCCTGGCCCAGGACCCAGTGGAGCAGGGCGGGGGCGACCTCCAGGTTGCGACTGCGGGCCAGGGCCCGGGCGGCGGAAAAGGCCACGTAGGGGTGGGGATCGTCCAGGAGGGGCAGGACCTGGGGGAGGAGCCGCCAGAGGCCGAAGCCCCACACCTCCATGGCCGCCAGGGCCCGCACCCGGGGGCGCCGATTGGCCAGGCGTTGCTCCACCCCCCGATCCAGGTTGGCCAGGAAGTAGAGTTCTGTGAGTCGGGCGGCGTCCGGGCCTCCGAGGCTCACCTGCAGGCGCTGAAGGAACATCAGGAAGTGGTGGCGCTCCAGTTCACCCATGGCCAGAAGCCGCTCCGGGGGTGGACCCTGGCCGAAGATGAAGCGCGGCACGCTGGCTTCCCATCGGCGGAAACTGGCAATGCGCTGGTCATTGTGGTGGTCCGCCTGGACCTGAACCAGGGAGGCATAGGCGATGAGGAGCCCCACGACGCCCGAAAGGGCCATGGTGCTCCACAGCAGCAGGCGAAAGTGCAGTTCAAACTGCAGACCCAGGAAATCCAACTCAGGTTCCCCGTGCGTTCCGGCGGTGCAGTCGCCAGATCCGCTCCAGCAGGAGGGGAATGGACAGAGGTTTGGCCATGAAGTCATCCGCCCCCGCCCCGAAACAGGACACGATGTCGTGCTCGTTCTGGTTGGAAGAGATGACCAGAATGGGCACCGTCCTCATGGGACCGGGCATCTCGCGGATCTCCTGGATCAACCGATAGCCGTTCATGGCAGGCATCATGAGGTCCGTGATCACCAGGTCCACCTGATGGTCCTGGATGATGTCCAGGGCTTCCAGGCCATTGGTGGCCGTGAGCACCCGCAGGCCTTCCATCTCCAGGCGGGTCTGGAGCAGCTTGATGGTCAGGTAGTCGTCCTCCACCAGGAGCACTTTGGATTTGTCGGGCCAGGATCGGGGCATGAAAGCGTGGACTCAGAAGACGCGGCTGGTGCGGGGCTGGGTCAGGCGAAGGCCGAAGCGCAGGGTCTTCTCGCGGTAGGCCCGGGCGTCGGTGGGGTCGACCACGGGCAGCCCCGCGACGCTTTCGGACCAGCCCACGAAGACACCGAGGGGTAGGGCCTCGGGTCGCCATGTGACCAGTCCAGAGTAACTCCACGCGAACTGGCTGGCGCCACCGTTGACGGACTGGCGGCCCCCCCGGGCATCCAGGCTGGCCTCGAAACGCCGAAGGCGACGGTAGCTGGCCCCCAGGGTGAGGGCGGCATAGCGGTAGCGTTCGGGATTGAAGAAGCCCAGGGCCAAGGTCTCGCTATAGCCCATACCCCTGATCAGGGCTCCGGCCCGGAGGTCGCCGTGGGACCAGGGTTTGCGGTGCTCGAGGCTCACGAAAAAGGTGCGCCGGGTGCTGCCGGCGCTGAGGTTCCCTTGACCACCGCCAAGGGTCAGGCTGTTGCGCCCTTGGCCAAAGGTCCAGGCAAGGGAAGCATCCAGGGCGCTGATGGATCCCCGCCGATCGATGGCCCGGGGGGTGAAATCCAGCAGGCTGCGGCTTCCATCCAGGCGCAGGTGGAGGGCCGGGGCCAGCCTCAGGCCGAGTCCCGCCCGGACCGTGGAGCCGGGGGCACCCCCGAAATCCTGGACCCTGACGGCCCCAGCATCCAGGGAACCCCAGGCGCCCAAGGGGTAGGCCATGCTCAGCCCCAGGCTTCCGAGGGTGCGTTTCTGGTCCTGGAACTGGACTTCCGAGCGCCCAGCCTCCAGATCCAGGCGACCGTCCCCCACGGGAACCCGCACCGTGAGACCCGGGGTCTCGGTGGTCAGGCCCTCGTTGGTCTCCGTGCGACTGTGGTGCAGGTCCACCCAGAAACCCTGACCTTCGATGAATTCGTCCACCAGGAGCTGGGCGTCCCGCTGGGCCGAGCCCCCCTGGAGCAGCGGCAGGGTCGACCGGCGGGCGGCCCGGGGATGGCCCTCCGCCGCCAGGGTCTGAGCCTCCAGGATCCGGGCTTCGGGCAGGGTTCGATCCTCGGGGCGGAGCCTGGCCACCTGGGTCCGAGCACCCCGGGGGTTCCCGGACCAGAGCTCGAGGCGCCCCAGCCCCAGGAGGGCTTGGGCATCCTGGGCTTCCAGCGCCAGGACCCTTCCATAGGCCTCCCTGGACTCGTTCCAGCGGCCCAGCCACGAGCGGATGCGGGCCTGGAGAAGGAGGGCTTCCCGGTCCTCCGGGTGCCCCTTCAGCCAGGTGTCCAGCCGATCCAGGGCCTGGGCGAGGTCCCCCCGCCAACTGCGGTAGGTGGCATCGTCCAGCACGGCCTGCCGGTCCCCCTGGGCCACCCGGGAGGCCAGGGTGTCCAGGGCCTGGGGAATGCGGTCCGACCAGGCCAGCACCTGGGCGATCCGAAGGTCCGCCCCATGGCTTTGCCGGGGGTAGCGCTGCCGGTAGGCGCGGTAGCCCACCAGGGCCTCGTCGTAGCGGCCCATCCAGGACAGGACCTGGGCCCTTTCCAGGAGGGCGGTTTCGTGGTCCGCCACCTGGGCGAGCATGGCGTCGTAGGCCTGGAGGGAGGCCGCCAGGTTCCCCGCATCCCGGTGCTCCCGGGCGCGGCTCAGGAGGGCACCCAGGGGTTCCTGGGCCTGGAGGCCGGGCAGGAGAAGGGCCAGGGTCAGGAAGGATCGCACAGGGTCACCGGGGGGATCTGGGGGCGTCGGGCAGTGAGGTGAGTGCTTGTTTCAGGATTCCGAAACTTTTTTTTCTAAACCCATGGTAGCTGGGGCGGTCCCAGGGCTTCCAGGTGAAAAGGGGTGACTGGGCCAGCAGATCCCCTTGGGCCGAGGGGAGGGTGGCCCGCACGGAGCCCTTGGCCTGGAAAGCCTCGGCCTCGTAGATCGCCAGGACCAGGTGGAATCCCTCCGTGATGCGGCCTCCGACCTCGTTCTGGACCTGGGTGGGACCGTCCTGGACCACCCGCCGGGAACTGGGGTCCGTGACATTCAGCAGGCCCCAGGGAATGCGCACCTCCAGGAAACCCTCCCCCCGGGCCCACTCCGCGCGGCTGTCGAAGGCCGGGTCCGTGCGGTCCTGGGTCCCCAGGCGCAGCCAGCCGATCTCCTGGCGGTGCTCGGGGAAGCGGGTGCCATCCCGGCCCAGGCGCATGCGGTTGCTCTCGGTACGGGGCATGACGAAGCGGCCCAGGTCGTTGGCCACCGTGCGGTAGGGCCGGTTGTAGCGGTGGGTGAAGAGGTCGTAGGGCTCGTCCACGAAGACGGCCCCCTTGGAGCCTTGGAAGACCGCCGCGAATTCCAGTCCCACCTCGCTCCGAAGGGGCAGGCCGAAGGGCAGGCGGCGGCTTCCCAAGGCCGGGTCCAGGGTGTCTAGCCCCACCAGGAGGGCGTGGCGGTGGGGGTCCAGGAGGCCAAAGGGCCAGAAGATGCCCAGGTGCAGCCAGCCCTCATCCGCCAGGACTTTGAGCTTCAGCCCCTCCGCTTCCAGGTGCACCGGCACGGAGCTCCAGTCCCGGGCCTTGCCATCGATGAGGATGTTCGGGCCGTGCTCCCCGGGGTGGTAGCCCAGGAGGCCGTAGTTCTCTTCGGCATCCTGGACGTTGTACCAGTAGGGCTTGCGGTCCAGGGGCTCCTCGAAATCGATGACCAGCCAGTTCTTTTTGAACCTTTCGTCGATCCACGCAAAGAGCACCCCCCCTGCGCAGCCGCTCTCATGGATGTTTCGGAACAGGCGGGCCTCGTGCTCCCCCCGCTCCTGTTCATTCTGGCCACCGTGGGTCATGCCCTGGGCCTGCCAGTGGGCC
>CAZPUI010000421.1:0-5123 GCA_964589695.1 uncultured Solibacteraceae bacterium
GGCCGAGTGGATCCGCGAGCAGGGGCATATCTGTCGCCTCCATGTGGACGCCCTGGAGGCCCAGGTCATGGTCCTCCTGCTCATCAACGATGAGCCCTACGCCACCATCATCCTGGGGGGCAAATACGCCGAGCTGAACTACAGCCGCGAGGACCGCGAAATGCTAAGGGAGGTGGCCCTGGCCGCCAGCATCGTACTGGAGACGGCCATCCTCCACCGTCGGCTCCTGGACCAGGGACGGCTGGAGCAGGAACTGCAGACGGCCCGACGGATCCAGGAGAGCCTGGTCACCTCAGAAGCGCCCTCGATCCCCGGCTACCAGGTGGCCCTCCGACTGGACCCTGCCCTGGAGACGGGCGGCGACCTCCTCTGGGTCAAACAGCGCTGCGGTGGGTGGATTGCCGCCGTGGGCGACGTGAGCGGGAAGGGGCTGGCAGCCGCGCTGTACATGGCCCAGACCATGGCCCTCCTCAAATATTCGATCCAGCAGGACGGTTTCAACCTGGAACGAGCCCTGCCAGCCCTCGATCAAACGCTGCGCAACCTCATGGGGGCCAAGGATTTCCTGACCCTCGTCATCCTCGAGTGGGACCTGGACGGAACCTTCCGCCTGGTGCGGGCCGGCCATCCCCAGCCCCTCCACATCCATGCCGGGAGTCCTCCCATCATCGAAGAGATGTCGCTCCCCGGCCGCGGCCTTGGTCTGCGCCCGCGGATGAACATCCCCTGGACCATCCACGAAGGCCGACTCGAGCCCGGGGACTGGATGGTGCTCTACAGCGATGGGCTGACGGAGGCCATGGGACCCAAAGGCGATCTCTATGGGGTTGACCGCCTCCGGGACCAGCTCCGTCGCATGTGGGGTACAGGTTCTGTTCGCGCCGCCTGCGAAGCGGTGTATCGTGATGTTGCTTCATTCGAATCCCGGAATCGCGACGACCGGACCCTCTTCATTCTCGGACGAACGCCATGAGCGGCCCAGAACAGCCCAACCGCGTGCCCACCTGGCTTGCGCCGGTGGTACTGGTGCTGCTGGCAGCTCAGCTTGGCCTGCTCTACGTTCAGGGACTCCAGATCCACCGCCAGCGGGAGGACATTCGTCATCTGCGCGGTGAGGTGCAGTACATGTCCGAAGTCATGGAGCAGGGTGGACCCGAGGTGGATCGCAGCAGTGCCTGGAACGCCACCTCCAGACGCGCGTCGCGCCCATCCCCCAGCTTCCAGCGCGTGATCCTGGAGGAGGATCCCGAACCCGCCGCCCGGGACATCGAAGCCTCCAAGAAGGAAGCCCAGAAGGCCGTCAGCCAGGCCCGGGATATCCAACAGAAGCTCTCCATCGAGGAGAACGCAAGGAAGGCGGAGGAGAAGGCCCGACTCCTCGAGACGCAAAACCGCTGGCAGCGCTACATGCTGTGGGCCTTGGGCATCGGCCTCCTCGCCTTTGTGGTCAGAGCCTTGATCAGGCACCGGAATTCGTGACCCTCCACGAATACCTTCAAGCTGACCCCGCATGCAGCCAGTTGCTGGAGGGCGCCTTGTGCGCCACCGCGCCCCTGGCGGATGATCCCGATCCTGAACCCGTGCTGGCCCAGGCACGGGCCTGGACCCACGACCTTGCCGGTCGCATGCCCCTGCCCTGGAATCTCCACCAGGCCATCGATGCCCTGAACACCTACCTCTTCAGGGATTTGGGATTCCAGGGCGACCGGGATACCTATGACGACCCCTCGAACGCTGTGATGGCCCAGGTGGTGAAGTCCCGCCGGGGCCTCCCTATTGCCCTCTCCATCCTTTGGGTCGACCTGGGCAGGCGCCTTGGCCTGGATTCCGTAGGGATCGCCCTTCCCGCCCACTTCATCGTGGGTCTTCGCATGGACACGGGCATCCTGTACTTCGACCCCTTTCATGGAGGCCACCCCTTGGGCATGGAAAAGGCCGCCCAGCTTGTCGCTGCCGCCACCCAGGGTCGGGTGACCTTCGACCCCACCATGCTCGACCCCGTCGACCATCGGACCATTTTGAGTCGACTGGTCCGCAACCTCTTCGTGCGGTTCACCCGTGCCCAGGCCTGGAGCGACGCCCTCTGGGCCGCCACCCACCTGGTGCTGCTCAGCCCCGAGGACCCACTCTGCCTCCGGGACCGGGCCTTGGTTCACCTCGAACGGGGCTCCCTCGACGAGGCCTTGGCCGACATCGGCGCGGCCCTGCGTCTGAGGCAGTCCCCGGATCCCGAACTGGAAACCCTGCTCCGGAAACTCCGCCCCAGGTAGAACCATGGACCTTCATCGTTTCCTCGAAATCGCGCGCACCCACGGCTGGCAGGGCATCGCCCTCTGGGGTGTCCTGGCGGCCCAGGCCCTGCTCTGGGTGGGCCTCCTGCGCCTCCATACCAGCCTTCGCCGGGAAGATTGCCCCTGGGACGAATGCGTGGGGAAGATCCGGTCGGCCCTCCTGCGCAGGGTCAATGGAGAGAGTGAACTGGAGGAGCTTCGCATCCATCAGTACGCTCCCCTGGCCGATCAACTCATCCGACTGAGCTTCACGGAAGTCCGCAGTGATCTCATGACCCGCTGGCTCCTCATGCGCTGGAAGGCAAAGCAGGGCATACGTCCCTACTGGGTACGCTGGGGACACCTGATCATTGCCTTCGGGGTGGTGGTGTGGTTCCTCTATGGCCTGCGCCTGGACATGGGGGTGGAACCCCTCAAGCGCACCCCCTGCGATCCCCGTCTGCTGTGGGTCTGGCTCGGCTACGCCATGATCATCGCCTGGAAGATGGTCCAGCTCGAAGGGAACCTGGAAAGGGTTCAACGTGCCCTGTTGCTGCCCCGCCGCGAGGAGTAGCGCCCCAGCGTTCAGATGTGATGCCTCGGCTCTGCCGAGACATCCCATGGGGGAGCACGAGGGAGGACTTCGCGAACCGAAGTCGAGTAGGCGGTCCCCCCTCGCTCAGGTCACTACAACTCGTCCACATTCATCATGTGACCGGACTTGGCCACCTTGGTCTGAAGGTAGTGCAGGTTGTAGGTGGTGGATCCCATCTGGTGGCGCTCCCGCTGCACGTGAATCCCGGCAACTTCCAGGGCATGGATTTTCTGGGGATTGTTGGTGAGCAGCTTGATCTTGGTGACCCCAAAGAAGCGAAGCATCTCCACGGCGGATTCGTAGGTTCGAAGATCATCCTCGAAACCCAACTGGTGGTTGGCTTCCACCGTATCGAGCCCCTGTTCCTGGAGGGCGTAGGCCTTCAGCTTGTTCAGAAGGCCAATTCCCCGCCCCTCCTGGCGCAGGTAAAGCACGATGCCTCCATGCTCACTGATATGGCGAAGCCCCGCTTCCAGCTGGGCACGGCAATCGCACTTGAGGCTGCCCAGGACATCCCCGGTCCAGCACTCACTGTGGATGCGAACCGGAATCCGCTTTCGGGCATCCAGGGGTCCCGACACGATGGCCAGATGTTCCTTCCCGGTCCTCTTCTCCAGGAAGCCGAACACGGTGAATTTCCCGAAGATCGAGGGAACATGAGCCTTGGCCACAAAGGGCACGGCCTCTGTTTCGAAGCGGGTGATCAGCTCCAGCGGGCTGCCAGGCCCGAGGGTCAACTTGGGGGCGCTGCTGCTGTCCTTGGGTGACATGGGGTTCTCTGAAAAAGTGCGTGAACGATGGTTGCGTTGAATCGGCGCGAAGATGCGAGCCAGGCGAAGGGTTGATCGCAAACGGCCCGGGGGAGGTCTTTCAAGGAATATCCAGAGCCAGTTGGGCAAGCACGGCGGCATCGACCTTGGCCTGAGCCACCCGAAGGGGGCCATCCACTTTGGTGCCGGAGGCGAGAAAATGTCCCCCTCCCCCAAGGGCTCGGGCCACGGCATTCACATTGACCCGTTCCCGGGAGCGGAAGCTCGCCTTCACCCGCCCATCGGTCAATTCCTCCATCAGGCAGGACACCTCGACGCCTCGGATCTCCAGGGGCTTGTTCACCAGGCCCTCGAGATCGTCGTGCTCCCCCTCGCAGGCCTCCAGATCGGCCCGGGTGATGGTGAGCCGAGCGTAGCGTCCCTCGGCCTGGCGATGAAGATTGGCGAAGGCACGCCCCTGGAGCTGAAACTTCTGGACCCGCCCCTGGTGGTAGAGCCCCTGGTAGATGCGCGCGGGCTCCACGCCATCCTCCACGAGCTGGGCCGCAAAGCGCAGGACCTCGGGGGAAGTATTGGAAAACCGGAAATTGCCGGTGTCGTCCACCAGTCCGGCGTAGAGTGCCTTGGCCATGGGCAGCGGAAAGGGTCTTGGCAATCGCTGAAGCAGCAGGCGGTACACAAGCTGGGCACTGGCCGCGGCTTCGGCATCCCGGAACTCGCAGTGGAAGCCGCCCCCCTCCCCCTTCAGGTGGTGGTCCAGGCACGCGCTTTCACCTTTGAAGGCTTGGAAAACCTGGGACAGCGGCCCAAGCCTTTCGGGTTCAGAGGCATCGACCATCAGCCACCCCGTAGGCCAGGCGGCCAAGTCCCTGTGGGCCCCTCCCGGATCGAAGACTTCCACCCGGTGATCCTCATCCACGAAGGCTAGGTGGGAGGGCAGCGCGGGGCATACCACAATCCTCGTCTCCGCCCCCATGGCCTGCAGCAGGCCATGGAGCCCCAGCATGGCCCCCACCCCATCCCCGTCCGGGCGTTCGTGGGTGGTCAGCAGAATGCGCGGATGGCGTTCGAGAAAAGACGCAAGGGGGACGAGCATGCCCGGCTCCAGGTGTCCATTATCCCCAGGGGCAGGGAGAAGGGCGACACTTCTTCCCCCGAGGGTCCTTGCCCCGACGCAACATGATCCGTCGGCGCTGGGGCCCTGATGCGCCACCGGACCCGTCTGATACTTATAGATGTTCCGTCTTTGTTTCCAGGCTGCTGATGTGGAAGTCCCGGAAGGCCTTCAGCACCTCCGCCAGGAGGGCACGCTTGATCCCGTAAGGCAGGAAGGCGCTCTTGAAGCCCATGAGGAGCAGGTCCTTGATCTCCTCCAGGGAGAAGCCCAGGCGCTCGTGGAGCAGGAGCAGTTCACGACTCAAGGTGGTGCCCGTCACCAAACGGTTATCCGTGTTGATGGTCACCCTCAGCCCCAGGTCGTAGAACAGG
>CAZPUI010000422.1:0-5099 GCA_964589695.1 uncultured Solibacteraceae bacterium
TTGTTCTTGAAAGCCACCGTGAGGTCGGCCATGCGGTTGGACAGTTCGGGACTGATATGGCGGATTCCACAGAGGATGACGCCCGTCTGGATGGGGTACTTGCGCCGAGCCTCCCGCAGTCCATCCAGCACGGCCTGCACGATGGCCGTGAGGGTCAGGCCCTTCTGCTGGTGGAGCATGGGGCTGTACCGCACCTCCATGTAGCGGACGTTCTCCCGGGCAGCGTCCTCGGCCAGTTCGAAGGCCGTGCGGACCAGGGCATCGTAGGTCTGCATCACGGACAGGGTGACGTCGAAAGCCTTGAGGTATTCCACCAGGCTCTTGCAATCGGCTCCCACCTGGACGAAAGGCAGCAGTCCCTCCACGGTGTCGGCAGGCAGCCGCACCCCCTGCTGGTGCGCGAGCTCCAGGATCGTCTCAGGCCGGAGGGAGCCATCCAGATGGACATGCAAATCCGTCTTGGGAAGCCGCCGGAAATCCTCGAGGGTCAACGGGGTGGTTGGCGTGGGTTCACTGGAATCCTGGGCCTGGCGGGCCCCGCGGTCCAAGTGCGGCCCCTGGGGGTGGCTACGGTCGTGGCGCTTCGATTCCTTGGGCATGGCGCCCATCATACTCTGTATACAGAATTCCCCAAGTGCCCTCTTTCAAGCATGGAGCTGGGCGATACGCTCGGGCAGGGTGGACTCATCCACCTGCCCATCGCAGGAGGAACAGAGCCCGAAAATCTGCAGGCTGTGGTGCATGGGCTTGAAGGCCTGTTCCCGGCAAATGGCCTCTTGAAGCTGCTCCAGATCGGGGCGGAAAAATTCCAGGACCTTGCCACACACCAGGCATACCAGATGGTCGTGGTGCTCGCCCTCCCGCACGGGTTCGTAGATGGCATGGCCAGCCCCCAGGCTGTTCCTGCGAATCAATCCCGCCTGCACAAGGAGGTCCAGGGTCCTGTAGACGGTGGCACGACTTACATCACTTCCCAGGTCCTTGAGGTCGGCGAGCAGGGATTCGGCATCCGTATGGGATTGCTTTTCGAAGAGGGTCCTCAGGATGTCCTGGCGTTCCGTGGTGAGCTTCAACTTCTGGCGACGTAGGAAGGCCTGGAATAAGGCCGATTCCCTGGTCGGGGGAGTCCCGCCCTGCTTCCGCCCCACCCTGACCACATCCACCTCCCCAACGAAATGTTGGCGTAAAAAAGTGTACTCTGTGCATTCTCTCGTTCGCTATTCTTAATCAAAGCGCATTAGGAGGAACTTATGCCCTTGGTGGTTATTCATGCATCCAACCTTTCGGCGGACCAGAAGGCCCGGATCGGGGACCAGGTGGTCCGTGCTCTTCACCTGGAGCACATCAGTCCGGTGTCCGTGGTGGTGCTCTTCAAACCCGAGGACGCCGACATCTATGTGGACGGTGGCCTCGTGAGCGAAGCCCCAGCCCCCGCCGCCTCGGCCCCCAGCGTCATCCACATCCCGGCACCGATGCCCCAGGCCTCCCCGTCCCGGATCGAAACCCCCGACTTCCGCTCCCGGGCCCGCCGCACCAAGGCGGAACTGGAGGACCTCAAGGGCGAGCTGGTGGCCAAGCTTCAGGCCCACGGTGCCCTGAGCAGCTTCCAGGCCCAGGAAGTGCTCGGACTGCGTGACTGCGATTGGGCCCCCGCGACCCTGCGCCGCTTCTTCTCCGAGTTGGAAGAGGAAGGCGCCATCGAGAAGCAGGGCCAGAAACGCGGAACCCGCTACTGCTGGAAGGGCGACGGCAGCCCTGCCCCCGCGGGGGTGCCCCTCCTGGTGAAGAAATCCGAGGAGTCCGAACCCGTGGGCATCAGCGAAGACGAAGAAGCCAAGGTCCAGGAACTCCTGAAGGCCTATGCACCTGAAAGCCAGGAAGTCCCCAGCCCTGAACCTACGGAAGAAGCCTGACCTGCCCCTCGCTCCACCCGGCGCCGCACCTTCGGGTGCGGCACTTTTTTATCCGCAGCTTTCGCGGGACATCGCCTCCTGACCTCCAACCCGGAGCTACCATGGAGGTTCGAGGTTCCCATGCTCTTTGACGCTCCCTCTTCCTTCGGCCGCACCTTTCGAGTCCAGACCTTTGGCGAAAGCCATGGCAAGGCGGTGGGGGTGGTCCTGGATGGGGTGAAGCCAGGCCTGGCCTTCGACCTGGAGTCCATCCAAGGCGAATTGGATCGGCGCCGTCCCGGCCAATCGGACCTCGTCACCCCCCGGAAGGAGGGCGACCGGGTGCAGGTGCTCTCGGGGATCTACGAGGGACGCACCACGGGCCATCCCATCGCCCTGGTGGTCTTCAACGAGAACCAACGTTCCGGGGACTACGACGCCATCAAGGACCTCTTCCGCCCGGGCCATGCGGACCTCACCTACCAGCGGAAATACGGGCTGCGGGACCCCCGGGGTGGGGGTCGCTCCAGCGCCCGGGAGACCTTGGCCAGGGTGGCCGCCGGCGCCTTCGCCAAGAATCAGCTGAAAGCCCTGGGAATCCGGATCCGGGGTTTCAACCGGGAGATCGCAGGGATCGAAGGCTCGCACCTGGACTGGGCATACGTGGAGCGTAATCCCCTGAGGGTGGGGGACGCCGAGGCCTTCCCGGCCATGCGGGCCGCGGTGGAGGCGGCCATGTCCCACCACGACAGCGTGGGGGGAGTCTGTGAGCTGTGGATCGAAGGCCTGCCCCTGGGTCTGGGGGATCCGGTGTTCGCCAAACTGGACGCCCTGCTCACCTACGCCCTCATGACCATCCCCGCGGTCAAAGGGGTGGAGGTGGGCGCCGGGTTCCAGGCGGCCAGGCTCCGGGGCAGCCAAAACAATGATCCCCTGGGTCCCTCCGGCCCCCTCAAGAACGATGCAGGGGGCCTCCTCGGTGGCATCAGCACCGGGGCCCCACTGATCCTTCGCCTGGCGGTGAAGCCCACCAGCAGTCTGGCCCAACCCCAGGCCACCATTGACCGGGAGGGCCAGCCCCAGGAGATCGTGACCCATGGGCGCCACGATCCCTGCATCGCCCCCCGGGTGGTCCCCGTGGCCGAAGCCATGGCGGCCCTGGCGATCTATGACGTCTGGCTCACCCAGCAGGAGCTGGTGGAAGGCTCTGTACCGGCCCTCCCCGAATGGGACTGGGAGCGGATCGAGCAGCTGTTGGGATGACCCGGATCCTGGTCCTGGGGGGCGGCTTCGCGGGGCTATGCACTGCCTGGCAATTCCAATACCGGGGGCATGACGTGGAGGTCTGGGAATCCGAGGCCACCGTGGGGGGCTGGGTCCGGACCCTGGACTGGCCCACCCTCGAGGGAAGCCCAGGCCACCTGGAGTGTGGCCCCGAGGCCCTGCGCATGGTTCCAGGATCATCCCTGGAAAGGCTCGTCCACACCCTGGACCTGAGGCTGCGGCCCAGCGCCCCCAAGGGCCCACGGTGGGTCCTGGATGCCCAGGGCCTCCACCCGTGGCCCCGGGGCCTGGGTTGGCTGACCACCGACCTGCTGCCCCTGGGGGCCAAGCTCCGCGTGCTCCTGGAGCCCTTCCGCCCCAGCCAACGCACCTACCGCACGTTGGCGGACCTGGCCATCCATCGCCTGGGCCCAGGCTTTGCGCAGCGACTCTGGCCCCCCCTGGTCCGTGGCCTGTTGGCCGTGGACCCTTCGATGCTGGCCCCGGAAGCACTGCCTTCCGTGGCCCGGGCAGCGGCTGGGGGCGGTCTCTTCCGAACGACCCTGCGGGAGGGTTTCCCCCGCGCTCGACGCCTCGCAGGGGGCATGGGGCAACTCCCCGGAGCCCTGGCCGCCCGGCTTCGGGTGCGGGTGAACTGCCCCGCGTTGGCCCTGGAAACCTCCGGCAACACCTGGGTCGTTCAGGGCCCGAACCAGCGCGTTGAGGTCCCGCGGCTGGTCCTGGCCCTTCCCCCCCACAGGATGGCATCCCTTTTGGCACCAGGGTTCCCCAGCCTTGCGGAGGCCATGGGTGCCCTGGAATCCACCTCGCTGGTGCTTCACCACACGCGACACGCACCTTCGGCAAGATGGCCCCGAGGCCTGGGGCTCCGGGTTCACCCGGAGGTCGACGGGAGCCTTCTGGGGGCCCTGGCCCATCCCCCTGAGGGCGACCACCTCCAGGTGCGCACTTACCTCACGTCCATGGATGCGCACGCCCTGGGGCGGATCATCCCCGGGCTGGGCCCCATCCTCCAGAGTCGGGTGCTCGAGGCCCCCCGAGCCCTGCCCCTGGCCCGACCGGGTCATGCCCGGCGGATTGCGCAGCTTCTCGACGCCCTGCCGAAAGGCCTGGACTGGGTGGGCGCTTGGCGCTGGGGTCCGGGCCTTGGGGACCTGGCCCAGGGTGCCGAGGCTTTGGTGACCTAGCGAGGCTCCCCGGCCCAGCTTTGCGCAAAGGCCTCACGGACGGCCTCCACATCGCCCCCAGCGCCCAGCACGAGCCCCAGCTTGGCCAGGGCACACCATCGGGTGTGGTGGCCCCCGGAAATGGCGCCCAGGTCGGAGGCCAGGGCCCCCAGTTCGTAGGTGGAAAGATCCACCCCCCCGCTCAGGCACTGGCTCGTCACCACCACCGGAAGACGCGTGGCCTGAGCGTGGACCAGCAGGGCCTGGAGGTCGGGACGCCCCATGGGCAGGTTGCCCGCCCCGAAGGCCTCGATGAGTATGCCCCGCG
The DNA here is from genome assembly GCA_964589695.1 of uncultured Solibacteraceae bacterium. Classification (GTDB taxonomy): domain Bacteria; phylum Acidobacteriota; class Holophagae; order Holophagales; family Holophagaceae; genus CAZPUI01. The sequence goes on from CAZPUI010000422.1 coordinate 4,671, forward strand.
TGCCGGGTGCGGGGAGTTCCCAGCCCATGCCCGGGAAGGGTGTGTAAACGGCCAATCGGGGCTCGAAGGCACCCCCGATGCCCGCCGGGAGGGCGCGGTCAAAGGTCCCGGCATGGGGGTGGACCTGGAGGTTCAGCCCCAGTTCCGCCAGGGGGGGGAGGTTCGGTGACTGGAAGGCTTCGTAGCGGTGGACGCTCACCTTGTCCGCCGCCACTCCCCGGAGCCAGTGGTCCCCGAAGCAAATGCCCACTTCGGGTACGCCCTTCGTGGCGAGGAAGACCGCATCCACCAGATTGCTCCGGGCGTCGCTGCGCACGTAGGCCAAGGGTCGTTGGGAGCCCGTAAGGACCACGGGCTTGCCCAAATCGCTGAGCAGGAAACCCAGGAGGGAGGCCGTGAAGGCCATGGTGTCGGTGCCATGGATGAGGA
>CAZPUI010000423.1:0-5089 GCA_964589695.1 uncultured Solibacteraceae bacterium
CGGATCCCGGAGGGCGGCCATGACGGCGCGAAGGGTGGTGGGTCGACGCATGGGTTCATGGTGGGGCAGGGGCCGTCGGGGCTGCAACCGCCGGTCTCATGGGCTGTACACCGTCTCGAAGGGGAAGAGCCCCCAGAGGGCGGGCTGGGTCTGGGGTGGGACCATCGCCTTCAGGGCTGTGGCGAGATCCTGGAGGCTGTAGGGCTTCATCAGGAGCCTGATGTCCGGAAAGTCCCGGCATAAGGCCTTGACCTCTGCATCTGCATGGCCCGTGGAGATCATCAGGGGCAGTCCCGGAAAGGTGCTTCGAACCTTGCGCAGGGTGGCCGCCCCGGTGAGGCCGACCATGTTGTGGTCCATGATCACCAGGTCGAAGGGGCTCGGAGGAACCTTCAGTTTGGCCAGGGCCTCCACCCCTGAGGCGGCCACTTCCACCCGGTGGCCCAGGGCTTCCAGCATGGAAGGAATGGCCTGGCGGATCAGGGCATCGTCATCCACCAGCAGGATGCGGTGCGGATGCAACGGTTGGGATTCCTGGCCAGGGGGTGGTGCGAGGTCCGCGGGGGGATGCGCCTCCTGGACCGGGAAGGCCAGGCTCACCCGGGTACCCTCACCGGGGGTGCTCTCCAGGCTCAACCGCCCTCCATGGGCCTTCACCGTGCCATAGACGATGGAGAGTCCCAGGCCCGTGCCCTTGCCGAAGGCCTTGGTGGTGAAGAAGGGGTCCGTGGCCCGGGCCAGCACCTCCGGGGTCATGCCCTCCCCGGAATCCTGAACGCTCAGCTCCACCCAGCCTGCCTCCAGGGTCCGGGTGGTGATGTGCACATGGCCCCCCTCGGGCATGGCATCAAAGGCGTTCATACAGAGATTCATGAGGGCGTTGGAAAGACTGGAGGACTCGCCTTGAAGGACCGGGAGGGAAGCCTCCAGGCTGAGTTCGAAGGTGATCTTTTCAAGGGTGGTGCGGCGCAGGAGTTCCACTTCCTTCTGCACCAGGGCGTTGAGGTCCAGGTGCTGGGTGGACGCCACTTCCTTTCGGGCGAAATTCGTGAGGCCCTTCACCAGGTCCCTCCCGCGCAGGCTGGCGTCCAGGATCGTGCCCAGGGACTTGGACAGGGCCGGATCCGCGCCGTACACGGACTTCAGGGTCGAGGCGATGCCCATGATGGCCGCCAGGACATTGTTCATATCGTGGGCCACGCCACCGGCAAGGTTTCCCAGGCTCTCCAGTTTCTGGGCGTGCTGGATCTCCCGTTCCAGCTGGCGGCGCTCGGCCTCCGCCCTTTTCTCCCGGGTGATATCCCGAAAGGCCCCCAGCAAGCGCAGGACCTTGCCCTCTTCCACCTGCGACCGACCCGTGGCCTGGACTTGGACCCGACGCCCCGTGGCCGTGATGATCTCCAGCTCCAGATCGAATTCCTTCCCCAGGGAGATGGCCTCCTGGACCGCCCGGGTGATGAGGGGCTTGGATTCCGGGGCATAGAAGCCCAGCGCGTCCTCCACCGTGGGCGTGAAATCCTCCGGTGAGACCCCATGGATGCGATAGGTTTCGGGGGTCCAGTGGAGTTGGCCGGTTCCCAGATCCACTTCCCAGCCCCCCACCCGGGCCAGGCTGCCGGAGACCTCCAGGAGCTCGCTCAGGCGGCGCAGGGCCTCATCGGCCTGGCTGCGCTCCAGCTCCCCCGCCGCACGAATGGCCGCCAGCTCCAGGGTCTTGATGGCCAAGGGGGGATTCCGCAGGGGGCGTCGGCTGATGGCGGCCATCAGGCCAATGGGTTCCCCCAGGGAACTCCACAGCACGGTGCCCACGTAGCTCTCCGCCAAGAGGTCCTGGAGGGCCTGGTCCTTGGGAAAGTGGGGGCGGACGCCCTGGGGAAAGCAGCAAACCTTGCGGTCCACCACGACGCCGCAGGGGGTGTCTGCCAGGGCATAGCGTTCGTTGGGCTGGGGCTCCCCATCGGCAAAGATGGCCAGGGTCTGGGCATGCTTCTGGTCGCCCTCCAGACGGTCGATGCAGACGTACTCCACGTCCAGGCAACTGGCGAGGTACCGGGCCAGGGACGGGAAGAAGGGGGGACCTTCCCGGGTCCAACTGGCCTGGGAGAGGAACTGGCGGACCTCCTCCAGGCTGTGCCGTTCCGTGAGGTCCCGGGCCATGCCCACCACGCTCTGCACATGGCCCAGGGCATCCAGTTCCGGCGTCAGCTTCAGTTCCAGGTACAGCCGCCCCAGGGCACTTTCCAGCCAGAAGGTGAGGGTGCCGGGACAGCCCTCGGTGAAGACCCTTGCCAAGGCGGCTTCCAGCTGTTGGCAGAGCTCCTCGGGACAGCCCAGGTCCCGGTGGGTCCGCCCCAGCAGTGCGTCCGGTCCCAGACCCCACAGGGCCTGGGTCCGGGCGTTGGCGAAGAGGTAGGCCCCCTGGAGGTCGAAGCGCATGACGAAGTCGGAGGCGTTCTCCAGGATGGTCCGGTAAGAGGCTTCCCGTTCCTGCAGGGCGGTGGTGCGCTGCTGCACCAGGAGGTCCAGGAGGGCCTCGTGGCGCTCAATCTCCTTGCGCTGCTGGTAGAGGTCACTGAACACGCGCACCTTGCTGCGCAGTTCCAGGGGCTCGATGGGCTTCATGAGATAGTCCACGGCCCCCGCCTCGTAGCCCCGGAAGCGGTGCTGGATGTCCTTGCCCCCGGCGGTCACGAAAATGATGGGGAGGTGACGGGTACGGGGGTTGGCCCGCAGGAGTTCCGCGGTCTCGAAGCCATCCATGTCCGGCATCTGCACATCCAGCAGCACCAGGGCGAACTCGGTGCGCAGGCTCTGGCGCAGGGCCTCCTGCCCCGAATGGGCCAGGCACAGGTGAAGGTCCAGGTCCCCCAGCAGGGCCTCCAGGGCCTTCAGGTTCTGGGGGCGATCGTCCACCAGGAGAATGGGAGTCAGGCCGTGGCTCATGGATGCTTCTTCGGTGAAGGATGGCTTGGGCCTGAATCCCGACCCAGTCGGGCCAGAAAGGTCGCCAGTTCGGCCAGGGGCAGCACGGCATCGGGTTGCACCCGCTCCAGGGCGCTACGGGGCATGCCCGTGGCCACAGCCTCCCCGGGGTCCTGCACGAGGCATCCTCCACCTGCGGCCTGGATGGCCGCCAGACCCAGGCTTCCATCCACCCCGGCCCCCGTCAGGATCACCCCCACCACCTGGGATCCCCAGGCCTCCGCCGCGCTTTCGAAGAGCACATCCACTGAAGGTCGGGAGAGGTTCACAGGGGGGTCCACGGACAGGGCCAGGTGGCCCGAGGATTCCACCAGCAAGTGGTAGTTGGCCGGGGCCAAGTAAACGGTCCCCGCCCTTGGCACCTCCCCCTCCTCGGCCTCCTTGACCCGCAGCGCCACGGCATCATCCAGCAGGATGGCCAAGCCCCCATCCGCCTCCGCGGCCAGATGCTGAACCACCAGGATCGGCAGGGGGAAGGACCCCGGCAGGGCCCCCAGCAGCCTTCTCAGGGCCTCCAGGCCCCCGGTGCTGACCCCGACCACCACCCCCCGCAGGGGGCGCGCCTCACAGGTGGTCCGCGGGCACATAGCGCTTCCGGTAGAGACGAAGGGTTGGGGAGGTCTCCGTGTAGCGACCGTGGAGCGGGGTGCCCCCCAGGCTCTCCTTCTGCCCCAGCATCAGGAACCCCCCGGGCAGGGTGGAGGCATCCAGCAGTTCCAGGACCCTGGCCTTCAGGACGGGTTTGAAATAGATGAGCACATTGCGGCAGAGGACCAGGTGCATCTCCCCGAAGGCCGCGTCCACCGCCAGGTTGTGGGTGGAGAAGACCACGTGCTCCCGCAGGCGGGGATCGAAGTGGGCCTGCTCGAAGCGCACGGTGTAGTAGTCGGAGAAGGCCGTTCGGCCCCCCGCCTGCTGGTAGTTCTGGGTGAAGCGCTGGAGGTCCCGCAGGGGATAGGCACCGCTCCGGGCCGCCTCCACCGCCCCCGCCTCCAGGTCCGTGGCGTAGATGCGGTAGCGCTGCCCGAAACCCTCCTCCTCGAGGAGGATGGCCATGGAATAGATCTCCTCGCCCGTGGCGCACCCGGCCACCCACACTTTCAGGAAGGGGTAGGTCCTTAGGTGGGGAAAGGCCTCCTCCCGCACAGCCCTGAAGGCCTTGGGATCCCGGAACATCTCGGTCACCCGCACCGCAAGCCCCCGGATCAGCCCCTGAAAGGCCCTGGGATCCCGCAGGAGGATCCCCTGGGCCTCGGAAAAGGTGGCATAGGGGGATTCCCCAAGCCACTTCCGGAGCCTTCGATGGAGGGAGGCCTCGGCGTAGTCCCTGAAATCGTGGCCGTGGACCCTGAAGATGCCCTCCAGCAGGAGGTCCATCTCGATCTTCTGGAGGTCGGTTTCCAGCATCCTAGGGTCCTAGACGAAACAACATGACCAATGGCGCACGGCCTTAGCCCTGGGCATAGAGCCAGACCCGCAGGAGCGACAAGAGCCTTCCTGTGTCCACGGGCTTGGCCAGGTAGTCGCTGGCGCCGGCCCGAAGGCAGTCCTCCCGGTCCCCCTGCATGGCCTTGGCTGTGAGGGCGATGATGGGCAGGTGGCGATGCTGGGGCTGGCTCCGGATGGCCCGGATGGTTTCCAGTCCATCCAGCTCAGGCATCATGATGTCCATCAGCACGATGGCGGTGTCCGGGTGCGCTTCCAGCAGGGCCAGGGCCCTCCGGCCATCCTCGGCCTCCACGACATCCATCCCCTGTTCGGAGAGGATGCTGGCCAGGGAGAACACATTGCGCATATCGTCATCCGCCACCAGGACCTTCCTGCCCTGGAGGCCTGCATCCCGGACGGGCTCCAGGGTGTTTCCCTGGGGGCTGGATCCCCCCTTGAGGAGTCGGGCCACCTCGTTGTGCAGGCGCTCAGGGCTCTTGGCGCCTTTCAAAATGACGCTGCGGGAATAGCGTTCCAGACGGTGCTGCTCCTCCCGACTGAGATCCCGGCCCGAGTGGATGATGACGGGAACCCTCGCGGATTCTTCCAGGCCGTGGACGTGCTCCAGGACTTCAAACCCCGACATGTCCTGAAGGCCCAGGTCCAGCACAAGGCCCAC
>CAZPUI010000424.1:0-5074 GCA_964589695.1 uncultured Solibacteraceae bacterium
CGCCCCCAAGATCATCGTGGGGCAGGCGGGCAGCGGACTCCACGTCCACACCCGCTTCATGAAGGACGGCGTGAATGTCATGGCCGATGACCAGGGCCTGACGGACACTGCCAAGAAGGTCATCGCGGGCTACCTGATGTGCTCCGAATCCCTGACGGCCTTCGGCAACACCGTACCCACCTCCTTCCTGCGCCTGGTGCCCCACCAGGAGGCCCCCACCAGCATCTGCTGGGGGGACCGGAACCGCTCCGTGCTCGTCCGCGTGCCCCTGGGCTGGCTGGGGGTGGGGGATCGCATGGTGCGCCACGCCAACCCCCTGGAACCCGCCAACGACCTGGTGGTGAACAACCAGACGGTGGAGCTCCGCAGCCCCGATGGCAGCGCCAATGTCCACCAGCTCCTGGCGGGCATGGCCGTAGCCGCCCGCCATGGTCTGGAGCACCCGGATGCCCTCAAGATCGCCGAGCAGCTCTACGTCCGGGCTGATGCCACCAAGGTGGAAGGTCTCAAGCAGCTCCCCGCCTCCTGCTTCGAATCCGCCGCGTGCCTGGAGCGTGACCGAGCCATCTACGAGGATGGCGGCGTCTTCCCCGCAGGTACCATCGACGCCGTGGCCAAGGGCCTCCGCGCCTACGACGACCTGAACCTCAGCGAGAAACTCTTCGGGAACGCCGACACCCTGCGGGCCATGGTGAATCGGCACCTGCACTGCGGGTGAGGTGTTCGCGGACGTTCGCCCGCGAAGGGTGACCAACCGGCGCCTGGGGCGCCGGTTGGTGCGTACGGGGGTGAATGGACTCCCATGAAACACTGGATTTTGGGCGAGTGCGCCTGATAGCGTCGAAACGACCTCAGGAGCATGAGCATGAAATTCTCGGCCGCGATCGCCGTCACCCTCGCCTTGGCTCTACCTTGCCTCCCTCAGTCCCCAGAAGCAGCCGGAGGTGCGTCCTCCAAGGGGGGGCGGCTGGGTGATACGCCGGAAGGGGCCATACGCTTTGCCCTGTCGGATGTGGTCACCAAGGCACGCCTCGCGGAGGAAGCACGGAAGTTGGGGAAAGATCCAACCTTGCTCCGAACCTTCTGGCAACGGAAGCTTGACCTCCAAGCCGCCGAGGCCGAGGGCCTACTGGCCATTGCAGAGGCACACGAGGAACAGCACGCGAAACTCAGGAAGGCGTGGGAGGTTCACCGGCGCAAGGTTCTCCTGGATGAGGAAAAGGCAAGGCTGGCCAAAGCGAGGAATGCCGCTGAAATGGCCGAGCTGCGGAAGGCCATGGAGGCCCCCCGCTCCGAGCCTAATTCCCAGCGTGACAAGCAGCAAAGGGTGGACCGCCTCCGCGAACTGTTGGCCGAGGAAGTTCCCCCCCTGCCCCCGGAGGAATACTGCACCTTCCACACCCGCCTGCAAGAGACAACCCGTGAGGCCCAGCGGCAGATTGAGACCCAACTTGGCCCGGTCATTGTTCAGCGGATTCTGGAAATGGCCAAGCATAGACCCGGAGATCAGGCTCGGATCGCCCCACCCCTGGAAGCGTCGGCCGTTCCTGCTGAATACCGGTACCGCATACTGTTCGAGAGTCTGGGACGTGATCTCGATGCCATTGAGCGGGACGAAGCCTTGGGCCTGAAGCACTCCACCTGGAAACGGGTATGGGACCAACGCATGGAAGCCATGGGGCTCAACGCAAGTCAGCGAGCCATGGTGGGACAATTTGCCAGGGAACTTAGAGCTATAAAACGAGAGCTTAAAACGCGTGAGGAGGCACTCGAATCCAAGTACCATATCTCCCTGCATCGATACATCCCCCCTACAGATCAGCTCAAAGCAGAAATCAAAAAGGCTACCCGGGAACACCAGTCCCAGGAGACAGCCCTAATAGGGAATTACATTATTAATTAGTTTACCTGGATGAATCTCGAGCTGGATACCAACACTCGAAATAAAATCGATCAGCACATTGCATCAAGAATTAAATTTGGACAAATTCTGCCAACCACGACCGACAAAAGGTAAATGCCGTGAAACATGGATTTGCAAAATATTTCAGACCGCTTATTTTGGCTGTCATGTTTGCCTGTTCGCCTAAAATCTGGGCAGACCTTCCACCCTATGCACTGATAACCTACGTGGACCTTTACGTTGCTCCAAATGATATGGTGTGGGGGCACGCAGGAACCGTGGTTAATGCCTTCTCGCCCGATGCTGGCGATCTCTTTGGGCCTGGTGTCTACGCGGAGTTGGGTTCCCAGTGGGCGTGGAAAGAATGCAGTTACGGCACGGCGGTGGAAGTCGAGTTCATGGGCGATCGGTGTGATTTCAACCTGGAGTATGGAACAATTACCTTGTGGGCCGAACATTATGCGTTCCCTAAAGGCGGGGCCGGCGCTCCCGGAAATGAAGGTGAGGTTCAATGGTCCTATGCAACTGCTGAAATCGAAATACCCACGCTGACCCTTGAGTCAAACACAAATATGGAAAATATGGCTGAACGCACGTACTGGTTTGCCGATTTTTCCAAGGGGTTGCCAACCTTAAAGTGGAGTTGCAGAGCCAAGAATAGTGTGGTCTGGAGCCCAGGGCCGCCCCAGATCAGCGACTTTGGACTTCGCATGGCTGATAGTTCTACCTATTGGTATCAGAATGAATCGAACAGTGATGAGTGCGAATATGAAGTTGAAGTCATTGCAACATGGCCTCAAGGGCTTTCCATGCGCAGAACAGCGACTCACACCGTAAGTTTTGATTCCGGATTGAATGGTTTGGGCGGCAGAGTGTCTTTATACAATGGAATACGCCCAGAGAGATTATATTTTCTTTATTTTAATGTTGGAGCAAAATATTATGCTTTTTTAAGGAAAAAGGAAATCGAAATTGAAAGCCACGAGGTTTTCGTCAAAGAGACGAGCTGCAGTTATGCAAAGGCAGCAGCACACGAAATGGTACACCTGAAACAGTGTGAACCTAGTGGTTCAATATACGAATTATTCGAATTTGATGCTCTCGAGGCGAGGGTCAAATCACTTGTAGGGACCTCGCAAAAGGATATTGAAAAACAAGTATGGGATCTGGTGTCAGAGTGGAATTACAGAATAGATGCTCGATACACACCAGAAGATCATGAACCCGAAGCCTATGCTGCCACGAGCCACCTTCCTCCCCCCGGAAAATGGACGGGTGTGTCATGAAATCAATTTTTTTCTCAGTTGTCTCGGCGCTGGTTCAGCTGATGGCGCAGAATCCAATCATGGATCTACGATCCGCAAAGCACTTTGTCAAGCAGCTCCCCGACTACTATGGAACTTATATAATACAATTTGATCGTGCGTTTCCACCCTACTGGATTTCGAGAATGGTAAAGGCACCAGGTGAAGGGCCTTTTTATCAATCAGAAGGGCTAGGTCATATTTTGAAATTGAAAAGCATAGAACCATTCATGCGATCTGTGTTCCCCATACAATTTCCAGAATATGTATATTTACCCAAAAATATGGACAGACTGCAATTTTTTAGTTCCAAAGAATTTTATTTTTTAAGAATCGCACCACATGAGCTCAATCTTGACAAATTCAAAGACTATTTCCAACCTCCCAAAGAAAGGCCTCCCGTAAAAATAGTACTCGAGATCACAGGTCCCGAAAGATGGGATCGGTTGACAATGAGAAATGAAACGGACGTCATCTTCCTTCAGCGCTTAGCTTCGGATTCGGCGTTCCGTACTTTGGTTGAAGAATGTGACGACAAAAAACCTGATTCCGTCTTCCGTTATTACGGACTTTCATCAAGCCTGGCCGATATCCAAAAGGGATCAATTTCCTCGGACCGATACCTGCGAAACGCTTCGCTTAAAATTCTATTTCGAGATCATTTCAATGCCAGTCTGGATGACCTTAGGGATCTCTTCGAGAAGGCTAACGCGCAATTTCTCATGGCAATATCCAGTCAATTATTTCAACACAAACAAATACCGAAAAATTATATCATATTGTTGCTCAATCGTGCGAATTCGCTGGATAATTTCAGTGCCCACGCAGTATACAAGGGCTTGGTGGATATCGGGGTGGTGGAATCCTGGAAGCCATTCGTAGATGCTCTTGCAAAACTAGAAAAGTGGTATCCGGGTCATCCATTTGTATATGCCAATATCAATGGAATGACGCTGCCAAGCGGGCAGCCCATTGATGTCGCCGCGGACCTGAAAGAGGTTGCCCAAAAAACGAAACATCCCGCCCTGCGGCAGGATATCGAAAAATTTTTAGAGGAATTTGCAGTTGAGATCGCACGTCGGAATCAGTTCCGCCGGCATTCGTAATCCCCTCAAGCGAAACCGTCCAGAATCCATTCCTTAGGAGCTGTTAGGGAACAACCTGCGTTATCAGGTTGGTTCGTCACAGCTCCTTATGCCACGGGCGGCTTCACGCTGGTCGGGTTATTGTTTTCCAGTGGCTTAGCCACACCTGACCAGGGCTTTGGACCATAGGCCCTTGCCCCGGCCTTCTGGTTCCGGTTGACTCAGCTGACTGGGGCGTTCCCTGCCCTCACTTGCCGCGGTTGCTGGTGCGGGTGTGGGCCTGGGTGTGTTTGGCGGGCTTGGTGCTGGCCTTCACCTTGGGGATGGGGGCCTTGGTGGCGGCCTTGGCGCCGGGCTGGTCGGTGCCGGGCTCGGCGGGCTTGGCCTGGGACAGCGCCTTGAGCAGATCAGGAACGGTGGTGGGTTTGGGATTGGACATGGTCCCAGTGTAGTCCTTTCCGTGGGGCGTGCGGCTGCCATGATGTTGGTTGGTTTCCGGCATCCAAACTCCCGAAGACGGTTTCCTGTCTGCGGGAGACCCCATCCCACGCGATTCTTCCTGGAGGCATCATGGCCTACGAACCCACCAACTACGACCACCTCAAGGGCGGCACCCTCAAGGGCCTCAGCGACAGCCAGCTGGACCAGCACTTCACCCTCTACAAGGGCTATGTGGCCAAGCTGAACGAGATCGAAGCGAAGCTCGAAGGCCTGGACAACACCAAGCCCAACTACTCCTTCAACGAGTACAGCGAACTGAAGCGCCGGGAGGCCGTGGCCTT
>CAZPUI010000425.1:0-5071 GCA_964589695.1 uncultured Solibacteraceae bacterium
AGTGCCATCCGGGCCCTGTCCATGGAGGGCCGCATGGCCCTGTGCAACATGGCCATCGAGGCCGGGGCCCGCTCGGGTCTGGTGGCTCCGGACGAGACCACCTTCGCCTACCTGAAGGGGCGCCCCATGGCTCCCAAGGGCGCGGACTGGGACCGGGCCGTGGCCCTCCGGCGCACCCTGGCCTCGGATCCCGGGGCGGCCTTCGATTCGGAAATTCACATCGAAGTGGATTCCCTCCTGCCCCAGGCCACCTGGGGGACGAGTCCCGAGATGGTGACGGACCTGGAGGGTCGGGTGCCCGACCTCGACCAGGCTGCCTCACCGGCCCAGCGAGCCGCCTGGGCGCGGGCCATGGACTACATGGGCGTCGCACCCCTCACCCCTCTGCGGGATCTGGTGGTGGACGTGGTCTTCATTGGAAGCTGCACCAACGGACGCCTGGAGGACCTTCGGGAAGCTGCCCGGGTGGTGCGGGGGCGTCGCATTGCGGGGGGGGTTCGGGCCCTGGTGGTGCCGGGCTCGGGGCAGGTGGCCGCGGAGGCCGAGGCGGAAGGTCTCGACCGGGTCTTCCGGGAAGCGGGCATGGAGTGGCGGGAGCCAGGGTGCTCCATGTGCCTGGCCATGAATGCCGACCAGCTGGAACCGCACCAGCGTTGTGCCGCCACCAGCAACCGCAATTTCGAGGGACGCCAGGGGCGTCTGGGGCGCACCCACCTGGTGAGTCCCGCCGCCGCCGCTGCCAGTGCCCTCGCAGGGCGGCTGGCGGATCCCCGCGACTACTTGGCCTGATCCCTTCAGGGGGGACCGCCCGGCCGCGCCCTTCGAGTTGGCTCATCGACCTGAATCCCATGCGCGGCCTCTACGTCCCCCCTGGACCCCCGCCTCAAACGCGGGCAAAGCCCGCCTTTGAGGCCACCCCCTGAACGAATTCACAAGGCCAAGACGAAGGAGGCCCCATGCAGCCCTTCACCACCTGGACCGGTCTGGCCGCGCCCCTCCCCATGGAGAACGTGGACACGGACCTCATCATCCCCAAGCAGTTCCTCAAGACCCTCAAGCGCACGGGCCTGGGGCGGCACCTTTTCCACGACCTTCGTTACGACGACGCCGGGGCAGAAAGGCCGGACTTCGTGCTCAACCATGAACCGGGGCGCAGCGCCACCATCCTCCTGGGCGGGGGCAATTTCGGCTGTGGCAGCTCCCGGGAACATGCCCCGTGGGCCCTCCAGGATTTCGGCTTCCGGGCCATCCTGGCGCCGAGTTTTGCGGACATCTTCTACAACAACTGCTGCCAGAACGGCATTCTGCCCGCCGTCGTGGACCGGGCATCCCTGGTGAGCCTCTCCACCTGCGAAGGTCCCCTCACCGTGGACCTGGTGGCCCAGGTGGTGCGCGGCGCGGACCTTGAAGTTCCCTTCGAGATCCCCCCCCACCGGCGTCAGGCCCTGCTCCTGGGGCAGGATGAGATCGGCAAGACGGAAGCCTCGGGCCCAGCCATCCGGGCCTTCGAGGAGGGGAGGGAAGCCGTCGCCCCTTGGCTGAATCGCGTGCCGGCCTAGCCTTCTTTTGGGGCCAAGGGGCTATCGCCGCCGCTCCGGTGGCGGCGAATGATGCCCTGGACGAGGCGTTCGAAGAAGGCCGCTCGGCCTTCGGACCATACGAGGGTGCTGGTGGCCTTGAGCTCCGTGGAGAGCTCAAAGAGGTCGGCGCCATTGAGGTCTGTGCCCAGCATGAGCAGAGGGGCGCGGTGGCCCACCTGCTCGGAAAGGGAGCGCAGCCGGCGGCGGTCGTCCAGGCGCAGCCCGGGGACGTGCAGGATCACCAGCACGGGGTGGGTGGCCAGTCCATCCTTCAGGGCCTGGGTGGAGGGGGAGACCCGGTGAAGGGGCTGGACGTCCTTGAGGGCCGTGCGGAGTGAACCTTCCAGGCGCGCGTCTGAACTGACCAGCAGGATGCCTCGGTGGGGTACCTGGGCTTCATGCCCCAGGTCGGGCAGCGCCTGCTCCAGGCGCCGGGCGATGCGCTCCCGCTCTTCCTCCCTTCGGACGAAGATCCAGCGGGAAAGGGGCTCCTGGATGGTGCTGTCCAGGGCTGGGGAGAATTCCAGCCCCAGGGTGCGGGTGCGGATGTGGCGCACGGACGCATGGGTGTCGAAGCGGAAGTCCTCGGTGATGGGAATGCTGACCACCAACTCTTCGCCGGGCTGGATCCCGTCCACTTCCAGATCCCGGTCCGCGTGGAGACGGGCGCCGCTGACGCTGATGTCCCCCAGGGTGGCGGTGTACAGCTGGCTGCGGGAGGTGGAGAAGGTCGCAGGGATGCGTCCCACCCGTTCCACCCGATAGGCCACCCGCTGATCGTTCTCCTGGATGGTCTGGGGAAGGGCCAGGCGAACCGTGGGCCTTCCCTGGAAGAGCCCCAGGCCGAGCATGCGCGAATTGGCCTCGTAGAACCCGAGCCCGAAGGGGAAGCGCAGGGTGAGGTCCGGTGTCTGAAGTCCGTAGAGCACATCCTCCCGGCTCATGGTGGCGGTGACGTGCAGCTCCTTGTCCTGGAGGGCGACAAAGGTGGATTCGAAGCGCAGGAAGGGCGTGGCGAGGATCAGAAGCTCCTTGCGGGAACAGGCCTGCGTGAGGATGTCCAGGATCTCCTCGGTCTTCTTGATGGTGGTGGGCACGCCTTCCTCCAGGGCACCTTTTCGAATGACTCGCAGGAAATGATGAATCCGGATAGGTCTGCGGTTGAGCCCACGGGTCCACCTGGTACACCATGGGGACCAACATGAGTCCAAGCTCGATCACCCACGAGGATACGCTTCGCACCATTCTTGCCAATGCCTGCGAGGCGAGGGAACTTCTCATCCTGGTGACCCCCTATGTGCGGTTCGAGTCGAACTTCATCCAGCTGGACAAGGATGCGCTGCATGTGCGAATCACCATGGGGGCGGAAGAGGCCATGTTCGCCCTCCGGGCTGCGGAACTTCACATCCGCTTTCCCAGCAGCACGCGCTTCATGGAAGGGCGCACCAAGCTGCTGGGGTTGGGGCTGGTGGAGGGCCGAAGAACCATCCGCCTGGCCGTGCCCAAATCACTTCAGGATGATGAGCATCGGGGGGCCTACCGGGTGCAGCGGGTGGGGCGGGTGGCCGTGACCCTCAGCACCGGACGCTTCGACCTCCGCACGGGGAACCTCATCAATGTGAGTACGACCGGGGCCAAGATCATGGCCCTGCAGGATGTCACCGGTTCGGAATTCGAGCCCGGCAGCATGCTGACCGTCAGCATTCCCCTCACGGACCAGATCCAGATCAATGCCCAGGCGCGCATCGCCTGGGCCGAGGGACGGGCCTTGGGGCTGGCCTTCGAGTCGTCCCTGCCCGAATCCGTCATGACCCCCCTGGGCCGCTGGATTTTCCAGAAGCGGGAAGACGAGCGGGAATCCATGGGGGGGCGGTCCCTGGCCAAGCCCAAGGAGGCCTCCACCGCGAACCAGGAGAGCGTGGGTGTGGCCCTCATCTCGGCCTCCGCCGAGCTGGAGGAGGCCATCAAGGCGGGTTGGGGCGACCTCCCGGCCCTCAAGCGGTTCGCCCCCGTGGGCCAGGCCCTCAAGGAAGCGCTGGCGGCCACCCCCGATCTGGTCCTGGTGCATGTGGCGGGATCCAGCCTGGACGAACGGCGCCGGCTCAAGATGGTGGTGGAGGTGGTGGGCAATCGGGCGCCCTTTGTGCTGCTGGGGACCGGCGTGGAGAACAGCCTCCTCTTCGAACTGGGCAACGACCTCAAGGCCACCAGCGTCTTCGGCATCAGCGGCAAGCCCACCCCCTTCTTCTTCCGGTTCATTCAGGGGGTGTTGAGGAAGCTTGGTGAGGGCGGGGAGGGAATCCAGGCTTCCCCCAAGGAAGGCCTGTGACGGGTCCGCGCACGTTACTGCTCTACAGTGCCCCGGCCCAGGCCGCCGGGGACCCCTGGATGACTTTCCTTCCCATCGGGTTGGGTTACCTGCAGGCCATGCTCCGAGCCCGGGGATACCCGTGCCATCTGGCCAATGTCTCGGGTTGGGGTCGGAAGCGGGTTTCGGAATACCTCCGGGCCCAGGCCCCGGACCTGGTGGGCGTCTCCATGTTCACCTTCAACCGTCGGCGGAGCATGGACCTCCTGGGTTGGGTTCGCGCGGCCGTCCCCAAGGCCCTGCTGCTGGCGGGGGGGCCCCACCCCACCCACGTGGCCCGGGAAGTCTTCGAGGACTGCCCGGCCCTGGATGCCATCGTGAAGGGGGAGGGGGAACTGCCGCTGCTGGCGGTGGTGGAGCGGCTGCTGAATGCCCCGGGCACGGACGGGTGGAAGGGGGCTCCAGGCTTGATCTGGCGGGGCGGGGAGACACCATCACCCCCTCCCATCGAGGACCTCGATGCCATTGGCCTTCCCGTGGAGCACTTCCAGGCGGATGGCTTCGAGGACCTGGGCCAGCTGGCCTACCTGAGCACCAGCCGGGGGTGTCCGGCCAAGTGCACCTTCTGCAACACCCCCGAGTACTGGGGCAGCGGCATGCGCTTCCGCAGTTCCGCCTCCGTGGTTCGGGAGATGGTCCTGCTTCGCCAGCGCCACGGGCTCATCTATTTCAATTTCCGGGATGACACCTTCACGGCCCGCAAGTGCAGGATCCTGGAGCTCATGGCGGCCATCCAGGCCACGGAGCACCATCCGCTGTGGAGCTGCCAGTCCCGGGTGAACCTCATCGACGAGGAACGTCTGGTGGCCATGAAGCGGGCGGGCTGCGAATTCATGCAGTTCGGGGTGGAGCACGGCAGCGCCAGGATCCTGAACCAGCTGGAGAAGGGCACCCGGCCCGAACAGATCCGCGCCGCCCTGGGCCAGGTGCGCAAGGTGGGGATCCAGCTGGGGATCTACCTCATCACGGGCATCCCCGGAGAGACCTGGGAGGATGTGGCGGCCAGCGCTGCCCGCATCCGGGACACCCGGCCCCAGGAGGTGCAGGTGGCCCCGCTGGCCCTCTACCGCGGCCCCCGGCTCTGGCGCCCGGCCCTGGAGCGCGGGCTCATCGTCGGGGCCTC
>CAZPUI010000426.1:0-5070 GCA_964589695.1 uncultured Solibacteraceae bacterium
AAGGGGGGGTGCATTGTGGTCCGGGTGGGGCCACCCAGAGGGCCTCCTGCACTGGGGATCTTCCTTAATAGGCGGCTTACACAACCCGCAGGAATAACTCCCGGTCCCCCAGCACCCGCCACACATATTGCCGGGTGGTGTGGAAGGTCATGGCCTCGATGCGAAGGACCATGGCCAGGGGATCCTCCCGGCTCCCCCAGCGGGTCTTGGCCTCGGCCTGCCAGCGCTTGGCCCGGCCCTCGCCGGCGTGGTAGCCCGCGATCAGGGTGGCCAGGCGGACCAGGGTCGGCTCCCCCTGCACCTGGGCGGCCTGGGCCACCCGTTTGAGGTAGCGGATGCCCGCCCGCAGGTTCGTCTCGGGATCCCGGATATCGGCCTTGCGCCCCACCATGGCCCGGAAGGTGGGCCGCAGGAGCTGCATCAGCCCCATGGCCTTGGCCCCCGAGGTGGCCATGGGCTGGAACTGGCTCTCGTTCTTGAGGATGGCCAGGACGAAGGCCGCGTCCATCAGGTTCTCCGCCCGCTCCTCCTTCAAAAGACGTTTCACGGTGACCGCGGGCAGCGTGGGATAGAGCAGGGGCAGGGTCCGGGGGCTCAGGTCCCGGGCCTGGGTGAAGTGCCGGGCCACCAGGTCCAGCTGCCCCGCGCCATGGGCAGCCCGCAGAAAGATCACCGGCTGCTTTCCCGGATCCACCTGGGCCAGGATGAGGTCGAAGCGCCCGGCCTTGGCCAGGGCCCCGAAGGGCTCGGGCCAGGGTTCGCCGAGGGCGCTGAAGCCCGGGGCCAGATCCAAGGCCTTGCCCAGGCTCAGGTCCCCGGGCACCCGCAGGTGGGTGGACTCGACCTTGAGACCCAGGCCACGCAGGAGGTACGCCCCATGACCGGCATAGTAGGAATGGGGAAAGCGGTTCAGGAGGTCCTGGGCCAGGTCCCGGGCGACGTCCCTTCGCCCCGCCCCCAGGGCCTTGGTGGCCCGCATCCACAGCAGGTCCGAAGCCCGCTCCCCGGGCCGCACCAGGAGCCAGGGCCCGGTATCCGACCGGGGCTGGGCCCCCCGGAGGGCCTCGTCCACCAGGGGGGCCCCCAGGTCCAGCTCCCCCTGGGTCACGGCGTGGTGCACGGCGATGTCGAAGAAGCCTGTGCCCTTGAGGTGGGGCAGCCAGGACCGGCGAAGGGCCTCAGACGCAAGTCGCCAGGCCAGGTACCGCTCTGCCTCCGGTCGCTGGGCATCCCGGACCATGGCTTCCGTGGGAGCCTCTCGCCGAGTCTGGAGGTCCATCATGCGCTCGTAGGAGGCCCGCAGCTTCCCCTCCCCTGGGAAGGTAGAGGCCTGGAAGGCCGCCCGGGCGGCTGGACCTTCCCCTTCCATCAGGAGCTGGGTGAGCACCCGCCCACAGGTGTCGGGGTCGGCGGTGGGAAGCTCGTGGTGGGCCAGGTAGGCCACCTGGTAGGCCGTGCGGGCCCGGACCCAGGGGGTAACATCCGCCGTGAACCCGATGGCGGAAACCTGGGCCAGGAGGCGGGGGGTGAAGACCTTGGCCTTCCGCAGACGGTTCGCGGCCTCAGGGAGAAAGGCATCGGGGATCTTGAGGAACTCGGCCTTGGCCAGCTCCTTGGCGCCCGGATCCGGCCCCTTCCCGCAGAGGGCCCGCATCCAGCCTGGCCACGCGGCCCGAGCCGGAGGAGGCACCAGCCCCGCCGTGAGAAGGCCGCCCCGGAGCACCCATTCCCCCTGGGGCACCAGACGGGCCACGGGGGCCGGCGTGCCCTGGGCCAGCAGCATTCCCCCCGCCAGGCCCAGCACGTTCAGAGCTTTCATCATGCCGAACTCCCACGGATGCAGGAGGTTAGCTCATTGAGGCAGCCGACCACAACCCCAGACATCAGTGTTTGAAGAATTCCACGAAGTAGCCCGGATAACCGCCCGTGATCATCAATTTCCCGTTTCCCAGGAAGGTGGCGGTGTGGTGGCTGCGTTCTTTTTCGAGGCTACCCAAGGTCGTCCAGGTATTGGCCAGGGGGTCGAACAGCTCGGCACTGGCCTGGTGGAAATACTTGGGAGTAAAGAAATCGTACATATACCCCCCCGTCACGAGGACCTTCCCATCCGGCAGCAGCGTCGCCTCGTGCTGGGACCTGGACACCTTGAGGGATGCAGCGCTGGACCAGGTACCTGTGGCGGGATCATATATCTCCGCACTGGCAAGTGTCGTTGCGATGTTCGTTTCCCCGCCGACCATCAGGACCTTCCCATTGTTGAGGAGGACCGATTTGTGATGGATCCTTGCCACCGCGAAAGACCCCGTGGGAGACCAGGAGTTGGTAACCGGGTCGTAAAGCCTGGCCTTCTTGTCAATCAGGTGGTTCCCGGTCACCAGCACCTTTCCGTTGAGCAAGCGTGTGACGCTGGGATACTGGGGGTAGAACCCTACATTGGCCATGCCCGGCGCATCGATGTTCCCTGTAGGCGACCAGGTATTCGTGCTGGGATCGTACAGTTCGGCAATGATGGAAGGGTCCGTGGAGACAAAGGTACCCACCACCAGGACCTTACCGTTGCCCAGCAGAGTTCCACCATGGTGGGTTCTGGGATTGGCCATCGTGCCCGCATGGGTCCAGGTGTTCAGGCTAGGGTCGTAGACCTCGGCAGTCTTCAGGATGGGCGAATTGGGCTGCGAACGATCCACTCCCCCCGCCACCAGCACCCTCCCATCATCCATGAGGGTGGCGGTGTGGCCGTAGCGCACGGCGTTCATCATGCCCGCGGAACTCCAGGTGTCAGTGGAAGGGTCGAATAGGCAGGCCACCCCCCCGCCCGCAACTAAAACCCTTCCACTCTGAAGGACCGTAGCCGTGTGTCGAGTCCACCGTGGAATCATATTACCAGCGAGGTACCACTGACCTGCGATGGGATCATAGGTCTCCGCACCTGCGATTGAGCCCCAATCGTTCATCCCGCCAGCCAGGAAGATCCACCCATCGGGCAGTACAACTGCTCGGTGCAGCTTCCGAGGCATGGCCAAAGTCCCTGCGGTCGACCACTGCCCCGTGGAGGGGTCGAGCACTTCCACCGAGTCGGTAACGTGCTTCCAGCTGTGCCCCCCCGTAAGCAAAACCTTGCCGTTTCCCAGGAGGGATATGCAATGCCCATAGGTTCGCTGCACGGTCATCCGTGCGGTAAGCGTCCAAGTGTTGGAGGCAGGATCGAAGATTTCCGCGGTGGATTCACTGCTCCAAGCGGCCCAAGCATTTTCCCCGTCTGAACCATTCTGACCCCCGACCACCACCACCCTGCCGTCCTGAAGGCGCACGGCTTCGTGGGCCCTCCGGAATTTATTCATGCTTTTTGCATAAGACCACGTACCCGCAACCGGATCATACAACTCGGCGCTGCTATTTGGACTTTGGGCCGTGGGGTGGTCTCCACCCGCCACGAGGACTCGGCCATCCGCCAGGAGGGTGGCGGTGTGGGTGGCCCTTTTGTCCTTCAAGTCACCCGTGCTGGACCAGGTGTTGGTGACGGGATCGTACAGTTCCGCCTTGGCCAGGATGCCCCCTGGGCCATCGCCACCCGCCACCAGGACCGCACCACTCTCAAGCAGGGTGGCAGTATGGCTAGACCTGGGTCCCAACATGCTCCCGGCGGGGGACCAGCTGTTGGTGGTGGGGTCGTAAAGTTCGGCCGTCGCAAGCATGGCCGTGTTGCTGAAGCCCCCGGCCACCAGTACTCTGCCATCGGTAAGGAGCGTCGCACTGTGGCTCGATCGTGCCTCCGCCATTCGCCCGGCACTGGACCAAGTCCCCGTGAGGGGGTCATAAAGATCGGCAACCGAAACCGCCGTTGGGTAGGTGGGATTGTTCTGGCCCGCATTGACGATGCCATTTTCGGTGGTTCCACCCACCACAAGGACCTTGCCAGTTTTCAGCAGGGTCATGGTCCCGACCGCTCGCTGGGTGGGGGAGTACACATCCTTCAGGAACTCGTCTCGGACGACCTTTAAGCTCCGCGTCAGGGTTGTTCCTCCCTGGGGCGTCTGGACGTTCAGACTCAGTTGGTAGGTTCCCGTGGCCTGACCCGTGGAATACCCCAGGACACTGCCATCGGTCGCGGACCAGGGGCTCACCCCTAGGCCTCCATCCGTCAAGGTCCACCGGAAGGCTGTTCCGGAAAGGATGGGACCGGAGACCGACGCCAACACCTGCTGCTCCCCATAGAAGACGCGGTCCTGGGCGAAGAAGGCTGCGGTGGACATGGGAAGGGTGTTCACCGTCACCGTGGCCTTGGAGCTCACGGGACTGCCTGCGGCAGGCGTCACCGTGAGGGTATAGGTGGTGGTGTTCTCCGGACTCACCACCAGTGTTCCCCCGCTTTGCACTGAGACATTCCCGGGGGAGAGGATGCCCACCCCGCCCCGGAACGTGAAGCTCAGGGTGCTGCTGGCCCCCGAGGAAATGTTCGATGGACTGGCGATAAAGGAATCGATCACGGCCGCCCCTTCTCGAGGCCTCGAACTGGCCAGCCCTGCGTACAGGCTCCAGCGGACGTCCGGTTCGGTGTAGATGACGGCCCCACCCTGGATGCTTAGACCGTTCAGCAGCATCTGGAACGCTTGGCCCGTGACCCTGTTCCACCACATCAGGTCTTCCCTGCCATCCCCATCAAAATCGCCGGAAGCCAGGATGTGCCAGTCAGGGCTGGCCTCAGTCCAGATCACACTTCCGGGCAGCACGGCACCAGAGGTGATGGGCATGGCATACACCATGCCACTTACGGAATTCCGCCAGATCAGGTCGGTTGTGCCATCTCCCGTGAAATCCAGGAGGGCCGTCGGCACCCAGCTGGTGTTGGGCTCTGTGTAGAGGACCTTGCCATAGCGGATGGCAGTTCCATCCATACCCATGAGGTACAGCATGCCCGTGGCTGAATTCCACCAAAGAAGGTCCGCCTTGGCATCACCGTCGAAATCGGCGGCTCCCAGGATCTGCCAGGTAGGGTTTGCTTCGGTCCAAACCACGGCCCCCGGAAGCTGAGACAATCCCTGCATGGGCATAAGATAAACATGACCCTCC
>CAZPUI010000427.1:0-5067 GCA_964589695.1 uncultured Solibacteraceae bacterium
GGTTCGGTTGGGCAAGAACGGTTGGGGCCAGAGGGACATGTCCCCGGTCGTGGAGGATGGGGGCGATGCTCACGGCCTCCACCTCCTCCGAAGGGAGATCCAGGCGCAGGGCCATGTTCCGGGCCATCTTGGCGGTGGCGATGCTGTGGGGGCGGAGGGACGGCGACCGTCCTTCCAGGGGCGTGAGCAGGCGGTGACTCACGGAGATGAAGGCCCGGTGGTAGCGCTCGTGGAGCCGGGCCTCCTGGAGGTGGTGGCCGAGGATCCTGGCCACGTGCTGGATGAAGGCCTGCTCATGGTGCGAGAAGGGGCGATCCTCCAGGCGATAGATGAGCAGCAGGTCCTGGGCACCCCCCTCGGACTGCAGGGTCACGGGCAGGTAGGTCTTGAAGGCCTCGGCCAAGGGTTCCTTTTCGATCCATTCCGCCTTGCTCAGGAGCCGGAGGTCCTTCTCCTGGACCCGGGTCATGTGGTAGGTGAGGGTGGCCAGGATCTGCTGCTTGACCTCGAAGCTGAGGGGCATGCGGCTGTAGAGCAGGACGGGGCGGATCTCCTCGGGCTCATCCATCCACAGCAGGGCCGCCGCCATGGGCACGAAGGCGAAGAGCAGCTTGGCGGTCTCCCAGAAGAAGTTGCGCTGCTCGGGAAGGAACATGCCCCGGCGAAGGTGGATTCCGGGGACGGTGCCTTCCATGTGCTCGTCCGTCTCCTCCTCGTCGAGCTTGGGAAGACCGATGAGCCGGGAGATGGGTTCTGCCTTGAAGGTGGCCGAGCCCGCAGAGGTGGCCCGCAGCTGCTCCAGGGCCTCCTTGGCCACATCCTCCGTGTCTTCATCCTCCACCTCAGCGGGTGGGTGGACCTGATCCTGCAGGGAGGCCAAGGGCTCCGGGCGGCGAGGGGGGATGGGAGGAGGGGTTCGGGGGCCCTGCTGGAGGTCGAACTCCAGCACCGCCTGGGCCAGGGCTTCGGCGATGGGAAGGGTGATGGGGGTGTCGCGCACCAGGTCGAAGGGGATGCCCCGCGCCCGGTCTTTTTGCAGGAGGAGGCCCACCCACTGGCCCTTGAGGAAGATGGGGGTGATGAGAAAGCGCGGCTGCTCCGAGCCCGCCGTGAAGGCCAGGAGCTCCCGGGGAATCTCAGGGTGGTTGGCCACCAGGGTGCGGCGCTCCCGCTGGAGGAGGATGAGCAGGGGGTGGTCCACCACCAGCTTTTCCGGGGGAGGCGTGGCCCTGGGCCACCCGTAGTGGGTGATGAGGAAGAATCCGTCCGGGGAGTCCAGGGTCAGGTACAGTGCCGCTTTGCTGGAACCCACCTCCTCGAAGCAGCGATAGAGCAGCTGGGAGCATCGATGGAGGGCCGAATCACTGAGGGGAATGGGCAGGAGGGGCATGCAATGGCCTAAGGGATCGGAACCCCGTATCAGGGGAACGAGACGCTTGGGGGAGGAGAGCGGGATATTCCACGTCAAGCATAGGACGAACCTTGGATCCAAGAAAACCTTTCGACGGGAAGCCCTCTACACTGAATTCATGAGCGAGCACCTGCACCGATCCCTGACTCCCGGCGGAACCGAGATCCTGGTGGAACCCATACCCCACGTCCGCAGCTGCTCCGTGGGTATCTGGGTGAAGCAGGGGAGCTGCCACGAAGGACCCCGCGAGGAAGGGTTGGCCCATTTCATCGAACACACAGTCTTCAAGGGCACCCAGCACTACCCCACCCCGGACGATATGGCGGCCGCCACCGACCGGTTGGGGGGTCATCTGGATGCCTTCACGGGGAAGGAGGCGGCTTGCTTCTACGGCAAGGTGCTGAGGGAGCAGCTCCCCGACCTGGTGCACCTTCTGGGGGACCTGGTGACGGCCCCCCTCTTCGATGACGAGGAGCTGGGACGGGAGCGTCAGGTGATCCTGGAGGAGATCTCCCAGAGTGAGGACACGCCGGACGATTGGGTGAGCGAGGTCTTCTACACCCACTTCTGGAAGGACGGGGCCCTGGCCCATCCCATCCTGGGCTCCCGGGACCAGGTGGCCACCTACGGTCCCGAACAGGCGCGTGCATTTTTTGAAAAGACCTACCGGGCTCCCAACCTCCTCGTCTGCGCCGCGGGGGATATCGAGGTCCCTGCGCTCTTGGACCTTCTGGCCCCGGTGCTGGCGCGGCTGCCGGAGGGGGGACGGGCCACCGACCCCGCGGTGAGTCTGGCCAGGCCCTTCCTGTCCAACACGCCGCGCAAGGACCTCCAGCAATCGAGCCTCGTCATGGGGTTCCCCACGGGGGGCCACGAACACCCCGACCGGGTGGCGGTGAACCTCCTGAGCCAGATCCTGGGGGGAGGCATGTCCAGCCGCCTCTTCATGGAGCTGCGGGAAAAGCGTGCCCTCTGCTACCAGGTGGGCACCTACGTCTCCTTCTACCGGGGGGCGGGGGCCCTCCAGATTTCCGCCAGCTGCACCAGCGACCGGACCCGGGAGTTCGTGCAGCGCACCCTGGGGGAATGCGCACGGTTGCGGGAGGGGGGCGCCACCCAGGAGGAGCTGGATCGGGCCAAGCTCCAGGCCCGTACGGGGCTCGTCTTCGGGCAGGAGAGCGTGGCCAGCCGGATGTTCACCCTGGCCCATCAGACCATCCACCAGGGGCGCACCTACACCTTGGACGAGATGATGGCGGAGATCGATGCGGTGGATCTGGAGGCCCTCAACCGCTGTGCCCGGGACGTGCTGCGCCCCGAGGCCTTCGGGGTGGCGGCCCTGGGTACCCGGAGGTCCCACGAGCTGAGGGCCCGGGACTTGGTCTAGGGGCCTGCGCAGCCGCGCAGGGGACCGGGTTCTAGCTCCAGACGTAGGGCACGTAGGAGCGGTCCTGATGCTGGATGTGGTCCCTCAGCCAGCGGTTCAGGAACTCCACCAGCGCGAAGTCCGTGGCCACCCGTCCTTCATTCCGGCGAGCTTGGAATTCCTTCAGCCGCGCCTCCAGGGTTCGGTGGAGCCACTGGTGGTTGACGAGTCCCGGGAAGCGGGCGGCCTTCATCAGAGCCTCTTCCTCCCGGAAGTGGGTGGCCACGTAGTCCGCCAGGAAGTCCAGGGTGGCCCCCACCTCCTCCCCGCCGCGCCCCTCGGACATGGCCCGGCCCAAACGGTGGATCGCCGCGAAGAGCTCCTGGTGCTGGGCATCCATGTCGGGTATGCCCAGGGCCAGCCCGGGGTCCCAATGGGGGAAGAAGGTGGCCATCTCAGCGGGCCCCGGTGGTGACTTTCTGTTGCTGGTGGTCCAGTTCGCTGCCCCGCAGGCTGTGGGGGATGAGGTAGACGGTGATCATGACCACCGTGGCCAGGGCGAGGGTCCAACGCTGGCGCAGGGGTTCATGGGGCCAGAACCGGATGGCCAGGGCCGCCACGATCCAGGCCGCCCACATGAACAGCGTCTTGTTGTCCGTGAGGTCGCCGCCGAAGGGCCAGCCCGTCCAGTAGGCTCCGAAGGCGTACTTCTGCACGATGGGGCCCAGCACCATCCCGCCCACGGTGAGCAGCAGGAGGGTGGCATAGGTGAAGGCCTTGATCCGCGTGGGTTCGCTGAGGGCGGCAAGACCCGTGCGGAGGCCCACCAGCACGCCGAAAAACATGAAGACGACGTGGGCCAGAAGGATGGCTGCGGGCACGGGGTCCTTGTAGCGGAGGATCACGGGCTCCTGGCCTGGAATCTGGATCCTGCCCCTGGGACCGTCCAGTTCCAGGGTGTATTCCATCTTGCCGGCGGCGGGCAGGCGGGGCAGGATGCCCGCCAGGATGGACTTCCCTTCGAAGTTCATGCGCTGCAGGGGCGCGGAGGTCCAAGGGTCCTGGGTCGGGTAGCGGCGGTACAGCAGTCGACCCGTGGCGGCTGGATCAGGGTCCGGCAGCGTGATCCGCGCCTCGGTGTCCGTGGTCTCGCTGCGCAGCAGCTTGTAGCGGTGAACCTGGCCCTCCCAGGCGAAGGCCCCCCGCTTGGGATGGGTGGGGCCGGTGGCCCGCTGGTAGACCACGGATCCCGCCATGAGCAGGAAGGCCAGGATCCAAAGGAGGGAGCTGCGCAGGGTCATGGGTGGGTCCTTGGGGTGGTGGAGCGTTTGGTCTTGGGCTGGAGTTTGGATGCCAGGAGATGGCCCAGGGCGCAGCGTTCCTGGTCCGGCAGTTCCGTGGCCAGGAGGGCCAGGGTGGTTTCCACATCCCCCATGGCCCGGTGCGCCCTGCCCTTGGGGAGGCCCAGGGTCTGGGCCAGGGACTGGAGGCTGGTGCTACGGACCGGAAAGAGGCGCTTCCAGGGAATGCCCCGGCAGGAGCAGCCCCAGGTCATGTCCAGGGCCTCGGGTACCACCTGGCCCACGAAGGGGCGGTCGAAGCCACTGTTATGGGCCACCAGCAGGTCCGCCTGGCGCAGCAGGTCCAGGACCCTGGGCGCATCGATGGCCTGACCCCGCACCATGGCCTGGGTGATGCCATGGACGGCGTAGGCTTCGTAGGGAATGGGGCAATGGGGGTCCTGGAGCGCTTCGTAGCGATCCAGCTCCAGCTGGGGGCGTCCTGTGTCGAGTTCCACGTCCAGGAGCACCACGGCCAGCTCGATGATTCGATCCGTCCCGGGGTAAAGACCTGTGGTTTCAGTGTCCAGCACCGCCACCCTAGGCATGCCCGCCCCCCAGGCCCACGAGCCAAGCCTCATCCCTGATGGGAATGCCCAGCTCCTGGGCCTTGGCGAGCTTGGACCCAGCCTTCTCCCCGGCCAGGAGCAGGGTGGTGCGGGCGGAGACGCTGCCCGTCACCTTCGCCCCCAGGCGCTTGAGCAGGGCTTCGGCCCCCTCCCGATCCAGGGTGGGCAGGGTGCCCGTGACCACGGCCACCTGTCCGGCCAAGGGCAGGTCCGAAGCCTCCCGGGGGGCCGGGGAGGAAGGCTGGATTCCCAGGGCCTCCAGGCGCCGGGGCAGGTCGGGGTGGGCTTGGGCGAAGGCATGGAGGCTTGCGGCCACCGTGGGCCCCGCCCCTTCCCCGCCCTGAAGGGCCCCCGGGGTGGACGACCAAAGGGCCTCCCGGG